>JBBSJE010000019.1:0-46036 GCA_038257535.1 Polyangia bacterium | reverse complement strand
CTGCGGGCGTGTCGGCGGGTGTCGCCGGAAACCGAAATTTTGCTGATGACCGCGTATGGCACGGTGGAAAACGCGGTCGAGGCGATGAAGGATGGCGCTTACGATTTTGTCACCAAGCCGATCAAGCGCGCGCACATCACGCGCGCGGTGGCCAAGGCGCTCGAGAAACAATCGTTGGTGCGTGAAAACCGCTCATTGCGCGAGCAGTTGGCGGCACAGAAGAAGCATGAAGCCGTGGGCCAATCGCTCACCTGGCGTCGCACACTAGAGACCGTGGCGCAAGCGGCGCCTTCGATGGCCACGGTGCTTTTGCTGGGCGAATCTGGCACGGGCAAAGAGCTGTTGGCGCGCGCCATTCACCAGGGATCTCCCCGGGCCGACGGGCCTTTTGTGCCGGTCAATTGCGCCGCCTTGCCCGAGTCAATCTTAGAAGCGGAACTGTTTGGCTACGAGCGGGGGGCCTTTACGGGCGCCGTGCAACGCCAAGAAGGGCGTTTTGCGCAGGCCAATGGGGGCACGCTGTTTCTCGACGAAATTGGCGAAATTCCCGTGCACGTGCAGGTGAAACTGTTGCGGGTTCTGCAAGAGGGCGAGGTTGAGCGTTTGGGTGGCAAGACTGTGAAGGTCAATCTGCGGCTTGTGGCGGCCACCAACCGCGATCTACGCGTGGCGGTGCGCGAGGGGCGCTTCCGCGAAGATCTGTACTATCGGCTCAATGTGATTCAAGTGCGGTTGCCGCCGTTGCGCGATCGGCGCGACGACGTTCCGCTGCTGGCCGAACACTTTTTGCGCTTGTTCGGCGTGCGCAATGGCCGCCAGCTGGCGGGCTTTACCCACGAAGCCATGAACGCCATGGAGCGCTATGATTGGCCTGGCAACGTTCGTGAGCTCGAAAATGCGGTGGAGCGCGCCGTTGTGTTGGCGCGCGGTCAAACCGTGGGTGTGGATGATTTGCCACCCGAAGTGCGAACGGGAACCGGCGCTGCGGCAGACGGCAAAACCATGTTGTTTGCCGTGGGCACCCCGATAGACGAGATCGAACGCCGGGTGATTCATGCCACGCTTGCCCATTGCGGCGGGGACAAGCGCCTGTGTGCCCAATTGTTGGGCATCGCCACGCGCACAATTTACCGCCGGCTGGAAGAGGAGCGCGACGATCGGGATGACCTAGACGAGTTGGTGTCGCCGCCGGCCGTGTCGCCCTAGCCGCATGGCGGTTTGGCAAGGCTTCCGGCAGGCCTTGCCAAATTGGCAGAATGGCCCCCGGCCCTAGAGCGTAAGTTATTGAAATTACGCAATCTTCACCCGCGGATGGACTGGCCCCTAGATTGCTCTTGCGTACACCCGAAGTGGAAGCGGTTCTCCGAAAATACCTTTGGGTGCTTGATGTGGCTGTGGCCGCGGTGTGTGCTGTTTTTCTGGCGCGCGCCACGGCCAGCTTGGCCGAATCGCAAATGATCGGAAATATGCCCGCCAGAACCACGGGCGTGTCGGGCTTCTCAAGCCAACCCGCTGTGGCCTACTCGAAGGACCTCAATGACATTCTGACGCGGAACGTGTTCTGTTCCGATTGTCCGCCGTTTGCGGATGTGGCTGATGTGGCGGCCTCACCTGAGGCGACAGCCGAAGACTCGGGTGAGGCTGAGCCCGAGCGAACCACCATGCCCTTGTCTTTGATGGCGATCATGTATGCGCCTCCGCCCATGGGCATCACGTATTCGGTCGCGGTTTTGAAAGACACAGAGCACCTGACCACCGGCGCTTTCTCGGTGGGCGACAACATTCGTGACGCCAAGATCATTGGCATCGATGAGACGCGCATTCACTTCGACAACCGGGGCAAGCGTGAGTTTCTGGATCTGCTGGCCACCGAGGATCCTGCGCCTCTGCCGGCCGCCGTGGCCGCTGCCCCCGCTGGTGGTTCGCCGCAGGATGAGCTTTCAAAGGAGCTGGCCCAGGGGTTGAAGAAGACCGGCGAAAACACTTACGAGTTGCAACGAAGCACGCTGGACTCGGTGCTCGGCAACATGAGCATGTTGTCGCGTTCGGCGCGCATCGTTCCTGAAGTCAAAGATGGCAAATCCGCTGGGTTCCGCCTGTACGCCGTTCGCCCCGAGGGGCCGTTTGCTTTGATCGGCATGCAGAACGGCGATGTGCTTTACGCCATCAATGGATTGGAAATGTCCAGCCCCGAAAAGGCGTTGGAAGTTTATTCGAAGCTTAAGTCTGCCCGCCACCTTTCGGTCAGCTTGGAACGCAACGGTCAGAAGGTTCAGAAGGAATACACGATCCGATGAAGCGCATGTGCTTGGTGAAAGCTTGTAATCGCGTCCTCATTGCCAGCTATTTAAGTGTGGCAATGGTGGTTGCCCCTGTGGCAGCGTTTGCGCAAACCGCCGCACCACCCAATGCCGAACCCGCGGCGCGGGTGGGGCAGGCGCGCCCTGCAGGCAAACGGCCTGCGTCGCCTGTGGGTGCCGCGGTTCGCAAACTGCGAAGGGTTGCGCCCGTGCAAGGGGGCGCGCCGCCCGCTGGCGATGCTGCTCCAGAGCCACAAGCTGCTGTGGCCGCGCCCCCTCCTGCGCCCTCAGCGCCCATGCCGGTGGCACCAACGCCGGTGGCACCAGCGCCGGCGGCCACGTCCGCGCAAAACATCGTTGAGCTGCCGGGCGAGAAGGAGTTCAACTCGTGCAAAAAGATTCCCGAGAAGCGCATTGTTAAACTGAATCTGAAGCCCGAAACGGAACTGCTTGAGCTCATCAATTGGATCTCCAGCATCACCTGCACTCAGTTCCTGATTCCTTCCACCACCAACATCACGGGCAAGAAGATCACGATTTTGGCGCCGCAGCTGATCACGCCGCGGGAATCGTATCGCTTGTTTCTGGCCGCCATCGAATCGGTGGGGCTAACGGTCGAGCCCAACGGGGGCTTTTTGCGCATCATTGAAACCAACCGCGCCCGCTTCAGCGACCTGCGCATGATCGGCGACAATGAGAATGTGCCCGCCGACAAGCGCTACGTGACGCGCATGATTCGGCTGAAACACATAGACGCCGCCGACGTCACCCAGAATGTGCTGCAACGCTTGAAGGGCGAGCAGGGCGACATCATCGCCTACCAGGGCGACACACTGATCATCACCGATCAAGGCGTGATGATTCGCAAGATGATCGACGTGTTGGATTATCTTGATCAGCCGCACGGCACTGATGAGCGCATTTGGATGATTCAGGTGCGCAACACGTCGGCGATTGAAATGGCGCAGCGGCTGGGCGAAGTTTTCAACATCGATTTTGTGGGGCAAGGCACGTTTCGGCAGCGCGGTGGGGCCGGAGGTGCCGCGCCCGCACCGCGCCCACCGCCCGCGCCCAAACCCGCAACACCCAAGACACCGATGAAAGGTGATCTGCCTGATCTTCAGGACCAAATGTCGATCAGCCGCTTGATTCCCGTGGATCGCACCAACCAGTTGATCGTGGTAGCCAGGCCTTTGGGGTACGAGTGGCTGAAGGTGATGGTGGACAGGCTGGATGTGCCGCTGGGCAAAGACGGCGATGGGCGGGTGCATATGTATTATTGCAAGTACGCCAATTGCGACGAGTTGGCTGTGACGCTGGGGGCTGTCACCGGCATTCCTGTATCCATTCAGGCAGCAGGTCGCACCACCGGTGGCTCGCGGGCCGCCCCGCCCCCGGCAGCGCCTCGCCCCGCCAATCAACAGGGTATGGGGCAAGAGGTGCAGTTGTTTGAGGGTGATGTGCGCATCAATTTTGATCGCCCCACGAACGCGCTGGTTGTGCTTTCAGGTTTGAAGGATTTTCAAAGTCTGCGACGGGTGATCGAAAAGCTGGATTCGCCGCGCAAGCAGGTCTTCATCGAAGCCTTGATCATGGAAGTGCTGTTGGACAAGACGCGCGAATTGGGCGCGGCCTTTCACGGTGGCATGCCCACCGACGTCGGAGCTGGCGGTGAACAGAGCTTGTTGCTGGGTGGTTTCCGTGCCGCCTCCACCTTGCAACCCACAAGCCTGTTGGCTTCCGGCTTGGGAGGTCTTGGCGCGGGCCTCTTCGGCGCGCCTTTTGATCCCGAAGAGGTGCGCATTTTCGGCCAAAGCGCTGACATTCCCTCCTTCGGTGTGTTCTTGCAGGCACTGCAGCGCAACAACGACGTGAATGTGCTCTCGAATCCTTACATCATCATCACCAACAACGATGAAGGCGAGCTTTCCGTGGGCCAGCAATTGCCGTTCCCCGGAAGCACTTTTGGCGCTGGCATGGGTGGCGCCGCCGGCGGGGCGGGAGGCGGTTTGCTGGGCGGTCTGGGCTTCGGCGTGCCGGTGAATCGAACCAAGGTGGCCTTGAGCTTGAAGCTTGTGCCTTCGGTCAACGAGCACAACATGATTCGTATGGAAGTTGAGCAGAAGATTGAAGACATTTTGAACGAAAACTTCAATGGCTTGGGTCCCGCGACGTCGCTGCGTGAAGCAAAAACCACGGTGGTTACCCGTGACCAGCAAACGGTATTGATCGGCGGCTTGATGTCAGACCGCACCAGCGAAAGCGTGACCAAAGTGCCCATTTTGGGCGACATTCCGATTTTGGGCTTTTTCTTCCGCACCAGCACCAAGCGCAAACAGAAGAGCAACATCATCATCGCGCTGACCCCTTACGTCATCACGGAGCCTTCCGACATGCGACGGATCGCCGAGAAGAAAATGCGTGAGCGCCGCGAGTTCATCGAGCGCTACACGGCCTTCCAAGACACAGCCGCGTTGGACTCCGACATTGATTACAGCCGCAAGCGCGGCATGCTGGAAGAGATCAACCGCACGGTGCGTGAGATCGAGTGGGAGGAAAATGAGATCAATGAGATTCGGGACCGCGACGCTTTGGACCGCGAGACGCCCATCGAACCTCCGATGGCAGCCCGCTGGACAGATCCTGATGCCGCGCGTGGACGCCGCTCGGGTGGATCCTCGGTGAGCGTTGGGGGGCCCGTGACAAGCCCAGCGATGCAAGATATGCCGCAAGCGCCGCCACCGGCCGGCGAAGGGCCACCCGAGGTGGCACCCACGTTGGAAGCGACCCCGCCGCCGCCTCCAGCAGAGCTGCCCCCACCAACTGTGGATGGCAATCCATGACACCGCGTTGCTCAACCACCGCGGTTTAGGAGCCAAACGTGCGGCAACGTCTGATTGGCGAAATCCTTGTGGCGGCTGGGAAGTTGAAACCCGATCAACTGACCCAGGCGCTAGATTCACAGCACACCGAAGGTGGCCGCTTGGGAGAGCTGCTGGTGCGCCAAAAAGCCGTTGAAGAGGTTGATGTGCTCAAGGCGCTGGGGGACCAGCTGGGGATTCCTTTTTGGGACAAGCTAGCCCTGGATCAAATTGACGGCGCGCTGGCAACCAAGCTGCCCATTGGATTTCTTCGTCAACACAAGCTGCTGCCGGTAAGGGAGGAAGGCGGAGCCGTGTTGGTGGCCATGGGCGATCCTTTGGATGTGTGGGCCTTGGATGACGTGCGCAGCATGTTGAGCCAAGACGTGTCGCCCGTTGTGGTGCCTTCCGCGCGCATCGTGGATGCCATCAACAACGTTTACGGTCATAGCCAAGACGGCGGCAATCTAGGTGACGCCGAAGACGAGATGGAGGGCGAGGGCGAAGAGCTGGTTGATATCATGGATATCAACGACGAAGCGCCAATCATTCGCTGGGTGAACTCTCTGCTATTCAACGCCGTGAAACAGCGGGCCAGCGACATTCATATCGAGCCGGGTGAAAAAGAAATTGTGGTTCGCTACCGCATCGACGGTGTGCTGCACGAGACCCGTCGCGCCGCCAAACAGTTCATTCCTTCCATCATCTCGCGTGTGAAGATCATGGCGGGCTTGAACATTGCCGAGAAGCGTCTGCCGCAGGACGGCCGCATCCGCCGTCGCATCGCCGGCAAGGACATCGACATGCGTGTGGCCACGGCCCCCACGGTCAGAGGCGGGGAACGCATCACGATCCGTTTGCTGGATCGTGAAAACGTGTTGCACGACTTGGCCGACATTGGCTTCGGCCACGACCATTTGGCCACCATCAATGATCTCATCAACCGGCCGCACGGCATCATGCTGGTGACTGGCCCCACGGGGTCGGGAAAAACCACCACGCTTTACGCTTGCTTGGCCAAGATCAATTCCCCCGATCTGAACATCTTGACCGTGGAGGATCCGGTTGAATATCAGCTGGATGGCATCAGCCAAGTGGCGGTGAACGACAAGATTGATTTGACTTTCTCGGCGGGCCTGCGCTCGTTCCTGCGCCACGACCCCGACGTCATCATGGTGGGCGAAATTCGCGATCTGCCTACGGCTGAGATTGCGATTCAGGCTTCACTCACGGGCCACTTGGTGCTTTCCACCATTCACACCAATGACGCGGCCGGCGGCATCACGCGCTTGGTGGATTTGGGCGTGCAGCCGTTCTTGGTGGCCTCTTCGCTGGTGGCCCTGTTGGCCCAGCGGCTGGTGCGTCGCTTGTGCATGGACTGCCGCGAGCCCTATACCCCCGCGGCCGAAGATCTTGAAAGCGTAGGTGTGAAGGCCGATGCGTTCTTTGCTGGCCATGGGAAAATCATTCGGTTCAAAAACGAACCTGCGCCGCCGCCCCCCGGAATGCTGTTTCGCGCGCATGAGGGCGGCTGCACAACCTGTTTGGGCGCAGGCTACCGGGGGCGAACCGCGATTTACGAGTTGTTGCTCTTGGACGAAGCCGTTCGCCAGATGACAATCAAGAACACTGACGCCCAGAACATCAAAAAATACGCGCAAACCAAGCTGAACATGCGTAGCCTCAGAGATGACGGCGGGCAAAAAGTTCTGGCGGGAATGACTTCGATCGCTGAGGTGTTGATGATCACGGCGGAGGACGCTCAGTAGCGGGACCATCATGCCGTTATTTGCCTACAAAGGCGTTGCCGCCGGCGGAAAGAACGTTGCGGGCACGCGCGAAGCCGACGGACCCAAGAGCCTGCGGCAGATCTTGAAGCGCGAGTCGGTGTTCATCACCGAAATGCGCGAGGTGCGTGGGGGCGACAACGCACACCGTAAGGCGGCGGGGGGCGGCACCACCCAGAAAGGCGGCCTGAACAAAGAAATCGACTTCAAGGGCATGTTCGAGCGGGTGCGGCCCGCGGACGTTGCCATCTTTACCCGGCAGCTGGCCACGCTTTTGCGCGCGGGCATTCCCCTCACCGAAGCGCTGGCCGCTTTGGCCGAGCAAGCGGACAACAAAAAGTTTCAGATGATTGTGGCGGGGCTACGCCAGCGGGTAAACGAAGGCGAAGCGCTGGCAAAGGCACTTGAAGTGCATCCACGCGTGTTCCCAGATTTGTACGTGAACATGGTTCGCTCAGGTGAAACCGCTGGCAACCTCGACGTGGTGTTGCTGCGCTTGGCCGATTTCATGGAAACCCAAGGCGCTTTGCGCGCCAAGGTCTCTGGCGCGCTGACGTATCCCATCATCATGCTGATCATCGGCTCGCTGGTGATGGGCGTTCTTATGATCTTCGTGGTGCCGCAGATTACCGAAATCTTCGACGACTCGGGGCAAACGCTGCCGCTGAACACCCAGGTCCTGATCTTCGTTTCCAAGTTGGTGGGAAACTGGTGGTTCATCCTTACGCCAATGGCTGTGGTGGCCTACCTGTTCTTGCGGCGTTGGGCGCGGTCGCCTGCGGGGCGGCAAAAGGTGGACCGGTGGGCCCTCAAGGTTCCCGTGGTGGGCCCCTTAATCCGGTTTCTGGCTGTGGCCCGCTTTGCCCGCACGCTGGCCACCATGTTGGCTTCGGGGGTGCCGGTGTTGACGGCGCTCGACATCGTGAAACGCGTGCTCAATAACGTGCTGCTTGAAAAAGTGGTGGAAGAGGCGCGCGATTCAATCCGGGAAGGTGAATCGGTTGCGGCGCCCTTGAAGCGCTCGGGCCAGTTTCCTTCCATGATGTGCCATATGATCTCAGTGGGCGAGCGCTCGGGTGAGCTTGAGGCCATGCTTGAGCACGTGGCCGACGCTTACGAACGCGACGTGGAAGCCAAAGTGGCGCGGCTTACCGCGCTGCTGTCACCGCTGATGATTGTGGTGATGGCGGTGGGCGTGGGCTTCGTGGTGTTTTCGATCATTCAACCTATTCTTGAAATGCAACAGTTTGTGCAATGAAGACCTTCCGAGAGGAGCTTGAGATGCTTATGGACGAAACGGCCGCCCCCGCTGGGACGCATGTGATTCAGAATCTGTCGCGCCGGGTGCGCCAACGCGACGCTGGCATGACCCTGTTAGAAGTGCTGATCGTGTTGGCTTTGATCAGCCTCATCGCTGGCACCGTGGGTGTGGCGGTGTTCAACAACTTCAAAAAGGGCCAAATCAAAGCCGCCAGACTGAACGTGAAGGAAGTGGCGGGCGCCGTCCAGCAGTTCATGATCGACAACAGCCAGGAATGCCCGGCCACTTTGGACGAGTTGGTCACACAGAAGTACATGAAGAAGAACAACCTGAAGGATCCATGGGGCAAAACCTTCCTCATGAAGTGCCCCGGTGAGCAGGACTCCGACGGTGTTGATGTGTCGTCAGCGGGTCCCGATAAACAAGAGGGCACTGACGACGACATCAATTCTTGGAAGGACTAACACCCGTGCACCAACAACGGCGGTCCGCTTCGGCGGGCTTTACCCTGATTGAGGTCATGGTGGTCATAGCGATGCTAGGCCTCATGATGGGGTTCGCCGTTCGTGGCATTCGTTCGCTGAACCGAACCGACATCAAGAGCGCCTCCGCACGGATGGCGGGCGCCATGCGCTACATGTTCGACAGAGCCTCCACCACGGGGAAAGTTCACCGGCTGGTGATCGATTTCGAGCAGGGCAAGTACTGGGCAGAAGTTTCTGACGATCGGTATTTCCTTCCCAGGGACAAAGAAACGTCCGATTCGCGCGCGGCCGAGTGGGAACGGATTCAAAAGGAGGCGGAAGCCCGCCAACGTGGGGAGGTTGTTGACGACAAAGCGAAGCCGAAAGGCTCGGGTTTGGGCTACGGCTTTGGCGCCAACAACAACAGCTACGACATTGAAAAGTATCTGCCCAAACCGTTTGAGCGCAAGCAAGCGCGATTCAAGGCCTTCAAAGAAACCACCATCAAGCCCGTCACACTAAAAAAAGCGAAGCTCTATAGCCTGTACACACCGCGGCTGTCGGAACCCATGGGCGAAGGGCAAGGGTATGTGTATTTCTTTCCGCTGGGCTTTGCCGAAGCGGCCATCGTTCATCTGACCGATGAAAAGCAAGAGGTGACGTATTCGTTGGTGGTTCACCCGTTGACGGGGCGGGTGCGCATTTACAATCGCTACATAGATCCACCTTTGGAAGCGCAATACGACGACGCGGGCGAGGTAATGGATCGATGACACGGACGCAGGTCATCGGGCGTGGATCGCACGCGCAGGGTGGATTCACTCTGCTGGAAGTGATGATTGCGCTTGGGATCTTGTCCATGGCCTTGGTGATCTTGTTGCGCATCATTACCGGCAACATTCAGAACACCAACCGGGCCAAGATGATGACCGTGGCCACGTTCTTGGCGCGGGCCAAGATTGTCGAAATTGAAGACCGCGTGCTGATCGAGGGCTTCATCGATTTCGACGACGAACAAACGGGCGATTTTTCCAACGAAGGGTACCCGCAGATCGGCTGGGACTCGGTCGTTGAGCGTGTTCGTTTGCCTGTAGATCTGGCGCAACAAGCGCAGCAGGCGTCGTCGGACATGACCCAGAACGCTGGCAACGTCGGCAACCAGAACCCTTTGCAATTCATGGCTGGGTTCATGGGCGGCTTTATGAGCATGCTGATGGATCCCATTCGCATTGGGCTCGAAGAGTCGGTACGTCGCTTGACTGTGCGCGTGTACTGGCGCGAATTCGCCAAGCCGCTGCAAACCTTCGAGGTGGTGACGTTCCTGACGGATCCGGCCAAACTGGACTTGGCGTTGACGGGCGGAAGCGCCGGCCTGCCCGGGGCACAGGGGGCGCCTGGGGGCGTGCCTGGGCAGCCCGGACAAACAGGACAGCCGGGGCAAGGCCAATCTGGATCAAACTTTCCAACGTCGCCGGTGCCCGGTCTGACCACGGGAGGCTCCAAGTGAGTTTGGCCTTCGCCCGTCGGGCGCGGCGGCAGGCGGGCTTTACCCTGCTTGAGGTGTTGCTGGCGATGACCATTTTGATGTTCATCTCGATCACCGTGTGGGGCACCTTTAGCCGCACGGTGGCCACAAAACGGCGGCTTGAGCTGGCGCAAGAGCGTATCCATGTGGCGCGCGTGGCCATGATGCGCATCACCCGCGAACTGGAAATGGCGTACCTGTCGAACCATGAAAACACTTTGGTTCAAGAGCGCCGCACGATGTTTGTGGCGGCATCAAAAGGCGATTTTGATGAGCTGCGGTTTTCGTGGTTCGGCAAGCAACGCCTGCGGGCCGATGTGTCCGAAGGCGACACCGGGCTGGTGATTTACTATACGGAACGTGATCCTGACGATCCCCGTGTGATGAACCTGATGCGCCGGGAAACGCGTCGTTTGCAAGCGTTGGACCCCATGTCGTTGCGTGCGGACACCTACGTTCTGTGCCCGAACGTCACGCGGCTGAAATTCAGTTTCTTCGACGCCCGCATGCGGGAATGGCGTGACGCCTGGAACACCATGGGCAACGATCAGCTCGACTACTTGCCCACGCATGTGCGGGTGGCGTTAACCATCCGCGACGAGCGCGATCGCGACGTGACCTACGTCAGTGGCGCGAGGTTGCAGATGACCGAGAAGGTTCAACACATTCCCTTGCTTAGGTAAGTCATGCGTTTTTGGAACACCCTTAGACAGCGTCACCAGCGCCGCCATCAGCGAGATCGGCAAAGCGGCGTCGCGTTGCTGATGACGATTGCGTCGCTCACTTTGCTCATCGCTTTGGTGTCTGAGTTTACGTACGACACCACCGTGCAGCTGGCTCAGGCGGCCAACGCGCGCGACGAGGTGCGGGCTCATTATATGGCTCGCTCGGCGGTGAACCTATCGCGCATGCTGATCAAGATCCAAACCCGCTTTATCGATCCAATCATGGGTAACGCGCAGAAGCAGTTGGGCAACGCCCTGGGATCCTCCGGAATGGGCATCAGCTTGCGCATCACCGATTATGCTGGCGCCATCATGGGGTTCTTCGGCGGCAGCAAGGAAGAAGCCGCTGGGTTGGGAAGCTTGATCGGCATCGACATCACGCAAGCCAAAGGCTTGGGCATGAAGCACGGCTTCTTGGACGCTGAAATATCGACCGAGGATGGCAAGATCAACTTGAACTGCGGAAGCGGAATGTCTTGGAACGCGCAGAGCCAAGGGATCTTGTATCAGCAGTTGTTGGGGCTTGTGTATAGCCCTCGCTATAACCCCTTGTTTGAATTTCCAAACGCGCAAGGACAAATCATCGAGCGGACTGAAGTGGCATCCGCCCTCATAGATTGGGCGGATGGTGATGAGCAACGCTTCAGCCCGATGGGCAGTGCGGGCGGGGAAGATTACCGCTATTCGGCGGGGAAGGACCCTTACCGGCCCCACGACAACAGCTACGACAGCGTGGAGGAGGCGGCGCAGGTTTACGGCATGGGTGCGGACATGATCGAAGCGTTCATGCCTTACCTTACGGTTTATGCCAACAGCGATGCCAGCCGGCAGTGCAAGGTGAACTTGCGGGCGGTCAAAGGCGACTGCACGCCGCTTTTGGTGGGGCTGATACGCGCCGCCATGCTGGGCGATCCCACAAAGCCGCCTTCGGATCCGAGGGTGCTTGACGATCGCATCATTTACCCGTTGGCCAGCATTCTGTGCGAACGCGGTAGCGTCATGGGATTCGACAACCTGGACACTGTAATTTCGGTTCTAAGCAACCCAGCCGCCTCGATTTCGCGCGAGGATCCGCGCGCTCAGATGATGCAGTCGCTGCAGGGGATCAACATTAGCAAAGAAGATCTATCCAAGGTGGCGTACGTGGGCACGCCGCGCGTGTATCGCATTGTGGCCATGGGGGAAGTGGGCAAAGTGAAGAAGAAGATCACGGCCATTTTGGATACCCAGCGCGATCTGTTTAACCCCGTTAGCCAAAACGTCATGGCTGAGCGGGCGTCGGGCGTGTTCCAGTACTGGCGCGAAGAATGATTTTGGGAGTGATGAAGCTATGTCGCATCTGATAACAGGAATTGATCTGGGCTCGCATTCGCTAAAGTTCGTGTGCATTGATGCGGGCTTTCGCAAAGCCAAAGTGCGGGTGGCGTTTGAACAACCGGTGGAGCTTGGCCCTGACGCCTTGGATGTAAGGCAAGCGCGCGCGCTGGCGGCCGGGCTTGATCGGGTGCCCGGAGAGATGACTTGTCACGCTGCCATTGGGGGCGACAGGCTGGCTGTCAGGCGCCTGCAGTTCCCCATCGCTGAGCCCCGCAAGGTGGAAGCGGCGATTCCGTTCGAGCTTGAAGGCGAGATCGTTCAGCCGTTAGAAGATGTGGTGTTCGATTATGAATTCTTGCCGCGCGCCACGGGGGGAGAAAAGGGCACCTCAGTTTTGGCCGTTGCAGCCACACGGGCGGATGTTGGTGGCGCGCTTGAGCTTTTCAAGGCGCAAGGGATTGAGCCCCGCACCTTGTACGCCGCGCCCTTGATTTACCGATACGTCGAGCCGTCGTTGCCTGAACAGGTGCTGGGGCAAGCGTTAGCGCTCGATCCCGTTGAGCGCGACGACACTTTGGTGAGCGCCGCACCTGAGCCGCCAATGGCTGCGCTGCACAAGGCTGGCCTAAACGGGATTGAAGGCGCAAAAGTGCGCTTGCTGATCGATATGGGCGCCGCCCGCACAAACCTTGTGATTCTGGAAGACGGGCGCCCGACGTTCTCGCGCACGGTGCTGCGGGGGGGAAATCAGATCACAGAAACCTTGGCCACGGCCTTTGGCGCCACGTTCGAGCAGGCCGAGGAGGCACGGCGCACACGAGGCACTGTGAGCCACGCGGGTTTTCAACCGCAAGACAGCGTGGCCGCGGGCATGGGCGAGGCGCTTCGCGCGGCGCTGACGCCGTTGTTGCGGGACATCAGGCAAACCTTGGCCAGCTACTCCAGCCTCTACCATCAACCCGTCAAGCGTCTGTCCTTGGTGGGCGGTTGCGCCGCGCAAAGCGGCTTGTTTGAGGCCTTGTGTGAAGAGCTTGATATGCAGCCCGCACCGCTTGAGCTTGATAGAGGCGGCGTACAGGTCGAGCCGGACGACACGCCCTTGTCGGCGAAGTTTGCCTTGGCCGAGGCGGTGGCGTGGGCGGCCGTGCGGGGAAGCCGCCATATTGATCTGCGCCGCGGGCCTTTTGTGTACCGTGCCAGCTTCTCCATCGTTCGCCAAAAAGCATGGCACTTGGCGGCGCTGGCGGCGGCCGTGCTGATCTCGGTGGTGCTGGATGGCGCCATGGCCTACGCACGCCTGCATCAAGAAAGCGAGAAGCTGGAAGCCGAACTGGAAAAAGCCACCACGGAGCTGTTTGGCCGGCCGGACACCGATGCTGACAGCGTGGCGCTGCTGCTCAAGCGTGGCTTTCGAGAAGAGATGCCGCCCATACCCAGCCTTACCGCTTACGACTTGGTCAATGAGATCTCTCGTCGCGTGCCCGCAAAAGACAAGATCACCTTGGACATTCAGCAGCTAGACATCAGGCCCAAGAAGATTTTCATCAAGGGAGCCATTGATTCAGTGGCTTCCGTGGATGAAATGGTGGTGGCGCTCAAGGAGATCAAATGCTTCGAGGAGATCAGCAAGGGCGCCATCACTGAGGTGTCCGGGGGGCAGAAGCAATTCACCCTGAATGTGAAGTCAACCTGTCCCTAGGCGCATGCGCCGAATGTTGAGGAGATGTAAATGGCAAACCTGGGTGGATTGAAGACACGATTGCCGCGACCGCTGCGTGGCGTGGTGGCCGAATGGGATCGCTTGGCGCCGCGGGAGCGGCAGTTGATTTCGGCGCTGGGCGCCGCCGTGGTTTTGATTGTGGTCTTTGTTGGCGGTTTTATGTTTTTCTCCAGCCTTGGCGAAGTCGCCGAACGCAACGACAGCATTCGCGAAGCGCTAAAGGCCATTGCTCGCAACCGCAACGAATACCTGGAGGCAAAGGGGCAAATGCGGGCGCTCGAGGTGCGCATTGGCAGCGTGCCTCCGCAATTGGCCACCGACTTGGAAACCGCCGCACGCGAGGTGGGCATTCAAATTCCTGAAACCACCGAAAGGCCAGCCATTGCCGCGGGCCAAAACTATATGGAACACAACGTGGACGTCACCCTCAGGGCGGTGGATCTTCGTCAGTTGTCGAGATTTTTGCAGAAGCTGGAAACCGGGCAGCATCTGATTTACGTCACCCGACTGGACGTGCGCCGCCGGTTCGCGGAAAAAGACAAACTTGACGTGAAGCTGACGGCCACGGGAATCGAACGTGTACAAGCGCAACCAGGACGGCGCAAGGGCGCGCCGGGGGGGCGGCGCGACGATGTTTGATTGGAAAAAGATTCGGCTGCAAGAGCTTGCCGGCCGCACGGGCACCTATGGGCTTGTTGCGTTGGTGGCGGGCTTGGTGTACGCGGTCTCGCTTATGATTGTGTTTCCCTACGAGCGTGTGGGGGAGTTCGTTGAGGCCACTGCCAGCACCATGGGTTACGACGTGGACGTGGGCGACACCAAGCCCACCTTTGGTGTGGGTGTGAAGCTGGAGGATGTGCGCATTGCCACGCGACCAAGCGATGGGTCGAAACCCACGCGCATGGTGATAGACAGCGCCACCGTGACCACGTCGCCATTGAAGAACCTGATGGGCGGTTTGGCCTACGCCATCGACGCCGACATCTTTGGCGGTAAGTTGGGCGTTGACGTGGTGGCCGACAAAGACGAGGGCCACGGCAAAGTCCGCTTAGAAACCCTGAACCTGGCCGAGTCGCCGCTGAAGGATTCGCTAGGTTTGCCGGTGCTGGGGAAGCTCAGCGGAAAGTTGGACATGACGCTGCCCAAGTTGCATGCCGCACAAGCGGATGGACGGCTGGAGATCCAGTGTGAAGGCTGCACCATTGGCGACGGCAAAGCGAAGCTCAAGGTGGCCAGCAATCCGCTGCTTGCTGAGGGCATCACCGTGCCGCGGTTTCGGCTTGGCAATTTGGAAGGCGAAATCGTGTTTGAAAAGGGATTGGGGCAGATCGAGGGATTGGCCTCAAAGAGCCCCGATGGCGAGATTCAGGTTGAAGGCACAATCAAGTTGGCCGATCCCGCTGACCTGTCGCAGGTTGATCTCTATGTGAAGTTTAAGCTCAGCGAATCGCTGATCAAAAGCTCGGATAAATTTGAGCTGCTGCTGCAGTTCGCGGAAGGTCAGGGCAAACGGTCCGACGGTTTCTATGGGTTCCGGTTGCAAGGATCGCCTCGGCGCATGCGCGATCCACAGTGGATGAAGAGCTCGCCCTTTCCGCCCAAACCGCAACGCCGCGCGCCCAAGCCGAAAGCCGCCGCCGCCGATTTGCCCAAGCCCACTCAAGGGTGAAGTGGACCCTACAAACGGGACCATAACGTAAGGATGACTTTGCTCCAGAATGAGGGAGCAAAGAAATGAAAAGAAGCCGTCAGAAATACAGTGCATCATTTAAGGCGCGCGTGGCGCTGGAAGCCGTGAAGGAACAAAGCACGGTTGCCGAAATCGCCCGCCGGCACAAGGTCAACGCCAATCTTGTCCACAAGTGGAAGAAGGGCCTGCTTGAGAAGCTACCAGGGGTGTTTGAAAATTCCGCCGCGAACACCACGGAGGTGTCTAACGAGCGTGAAGCGGAATTGCTGCGGAAGGTAGGTCAGCTTCTACGGCAGCCGTAAGCCCCGTCTTGAGCTGAAAACCTGTGGGATGAATGTGAACAGGGAGCGCGTTCTGATGCAGGCGATGGGCATCGCCGCGATGGTTCCCAAACCCAACACATCCAAACCACGAGAAGAGCATAAGAAGCTTCCATATTTGCTGCGCCACTTGGCAATCGTCAGGCCGAATCAAGTTTGGTGTGCCGATATCACCTATATCCCGACGAAGCAGGGCTTTGCGGTCCACTTAACACGAAGGGTGCGCTCATCCCTTCAGGCTTACCCGTGGGGGATCTGCGGCACCACAACGCGCGGTCCGCCGGGCTTCGACAAACGGTTAAAATCACCCACATTAAAGGTGATGAAGGCATCCGCAGCTGCATGCTCCGCAGCAACGAGATGCAGAGCATCAAACAATGCGCCTGAACGAACACCACGATCAGTCGAGCGGCGAAGAGCCTCTTGGTAGATCTTTGGCGCCATGGTGATCGGCTTGCATGTTTTGAGCAAACGTTGCAGCAATGCTTCGGCGGCCCTTGCTGTCACTGCCGGAACAATTGGCAGGCGGGTCAGCACAGACCAAGTCTCGGCGACACCATGCCACGCCACCATGCCTTCCAACTTGCCTTGAAAAGCCGCCTCCAACCACACAAATGCCCGTGGGTGAGATGGATGAGCTGCTACCAAGGCAGGAACAACGACGGAAGTATCAAAACAGACTTTCACCGCGACCCTTATTATCTCTTGGCGCGAGCGATGGCGGGTAATTGGGCACCAATGCGTTCTTCCCGCAGATCACGGTGATCTGGAACGGCGCCCTCAAGTTCACCCACCAAGACCAAGACCCCAGATTTTTCTTGTAGCAGCACCTCGGAGGGTTCAGGTTCAAGAACTATCTGATGATCGCGTTCCGTTAACCGCAGCCGACTGCCTGCATGAAGTGAAAGCCGCATGCGGACCGCCTGGGGGATCACCAAGCGACCTGCCTCGTCAATGGTAACGGTTGATGCCATAATGGTAGAGGATACCACCACTACGGAGCCGTAGCCACGGCAGGTCCTGAGCCGTTCGCGCCCGGATGCTCCGTTCCCGAGGCTTGCCTATTTACCGAACGCTGGGCCTTGTACGCCTCGACGCCGTGGCGGGGCAGCTTGGGGATCGGCCGAAACCCACGCCCCCGTTTCTAGAGCCCGGCGCGGTGGTTGATCATTTCCCCGATTCGGAGGAAATTAGCACAAATGAAGCAGCTTCTTCTCGCCGTCGCTGGATTGTCGCTCCTCGTCAGCGCTTGCAGTAACACGTCGCCGTCGGAAAACGCAGACCCAGGATCCGGTGGTTCTGCGAGCATGGAGGGCTGAGTGCGGCTGGGCACGCCAACGGCGCGACGCGGCTTCTAACGCAACCAACGCGTTGTTTTTGATGGCTACCACGCCAATCAACGCGTTGTTATCAATCGCGGTGCGGGTAGACGCCCCCGGTCCTTCACGCTGGACCCTGTTCTCGCACGCGCGCACCGATGGCGCCGGCCTCGCAACGTTCTCTTTCCTGCCTCCGAGCGCTGGGCCGGCGCTCTTGCCGGGCCCCGTGCTTGAAGACGTGCGCTTCGCGCGCGACGAGATGCCCAACATGGCGTGGGGCATCGAACGGACCGTACAAAGCCGCAGCGGCGAGCCACGGCCCGGGTTCGAGCGCAATGCCGCCGTCGATGGTGCTGCGCCGGCCGCGCCACCCTCCGCCAACAATGGCCTCGTTTACCACGTGGACAGCAAGGTCCCGGTGCACTGGATTCCTTTTGTCGCCGTGCCGGTACCGAACCGCGCGCCCGCGATCGAGCTCGAACGTGCGGCGGTGTTGCGACCCGCGCCGGGCAGTGCCGATGGTGCGACCTCGCCGATCATCGCAAGACCGGCTGGAGTCATCCTTCTCCCGCCCGGCGTCACCGCGTACAGGATCCCCGAGGAGGAGATCCCGCGTTCGGGTCTGCGGGTGGAACGTGTGGTTTACAGCGCGCGTCGGATCGACGGCAGCGGTCATCTGTGGGTTGGCCGTCGCCGTCGCGCGGGCGCGGGCGAGAGCCAATCTGGGCTCCGGTTCGATATCGCCAAATTAGACACTTCGGAGTGAGCGGCCCGGCGCGGCTCGCGCTGCCTGGAGCGCCAACCGCTCATCCCCGGCACCCGTCTCTGACGAAGCGATGGTCGCACACCAACGAGCCAAATATGCCAACGTTGCATGTAACTCAGCCGATTGGTGTATCTAAGACGGGGGGCCAACGCGCCCTGGTCTATCGCGACTCATACCTTTCGTGGCGTGGCCTGCAACACCGGGTGCAGCGCAGAGCTCCTTTTCCGCTCAAAGCGCAACGCCGCGGGCCCAAGCCGAAGGCTGCCGCCGCCGATTTGCCCAAGCCCACTCAAGGGTAAGCCGCTTCGCTGGCTGGCATGTGGCGCAAACGTTCGTAGAGCGTTGTGCGCGAAATGCCCAGGGCCCGTGCCGCTTGTCGCCGATTGCCGTGAGTTGCGGCCAGCTGATAGCGGATGAGTTCCGCCTCCACCTGCGCCCAGGTTTTGTCTTTTAGGTTCAGCCACTCCGGCACACCCAGCGGCGGTTGGCCGACCGGCGCGTCGGCGGCGCGGCTGATGGCTTGCGGCCAGCCACTGACGATGATGGCCTTCTGGGGTTGCGGAACCTCGCTCAACAGATCCGCTTCGGAAAATGGGTATCCGTGCAAGGCCACCGTGCGCGCCACCACGTGGCGCAGTTGTCGCAAATTGCCCGGCCAGTTGTAAGCCGTCAGCGCCTGGCATGTTTCAAGCGATGGCCACGAAGGCGGCATCGCCTCTGTGGCTGCCAGCAAGCCCTGCGCCAGGGCCGCTTGCGCCGCAAAATGCCTTATCAAGGTTGGCAGATCTTGCCATCGTTCCCGTAAGGCAGGCAGCGTGAGCGCCACGCCAGCCAAGCGATGATAAAGGTCCAGGCGAAACTGGCGGGTTTCGCACTCGCTGGCCAGATCGCGGTTGGTAACGGCAACGACGCGAACGTCAAGGGCTGTGCCTTTGCGGCTGCCCACCCTTGTGACCACGCCGTCTTCCAGCACCCTAAGCAATTTAGGCTGTAGCTCAAGCGGCAACTCGCCTATTTCATCGAGCACCAGCGTTCCTTGATGCGCGGATTGAAACCACCCCATGTGAGATTCGCGCGCGCCTGTGAACGCGCCCCGCTCGTAGCCGAACAGTTCGCTGTCGATAAGCTCGCGCGGGAAGGCGGCGCAATTGACCACAACGTAGGGCGCTTGCGCGCGCGGGCTGTTGTCATGAAGAAACCGCGCCAGCAGCTCTTTGCCGGTGCCACTTTCGCCGCTGACCACCACCGGCAGGTTGCTGGCAGCGGCGCGGCGGGCCCGCAGCAACAAGGACGTAAGCGCAGGACAGCTGCCAATGATGGGCGGCGCTTTTGGCAGGGAGGGTGGGGCGATGGCTGTTCGGCTCATGCCGAGGCTATCGGCCCCGCACCCTCAAAGTTGCGTGAATAATGCGTGACTTAGCGACATCGGCCGTTCTGGCAGGTGGTGCCGCCTGCGCAAACGGTTCCGCAGGCCCCGCAATGGCTGCTGTTGTTTGCAAAATTCACGCAGGCGCCCGCGCATTCGGACAACCCAGGTGCACACGTTGAGCAGCATCGGAATCCCGTGCTGGGGTGTTTGTAGTTTTCGGGAACGCTCACCGCTGTGAAGTTGCAGCGCAACGAGGTCAGGCCGTTGTAAAAGTCGCTTGAATAATCCCCGCCGCGAATGGTGTAAATGCGGCGGTTGTCTGACAGCGTGCCCGCGCAGTCCTCGGTCCATTCCGAAGCGTTGCCACTCATATCAAAGCTGGCTTGCTCGCCGGCGTCGGTGTTCAGGTCGGCGGTTTTGCACAACGTTCGTGCCCCGGCTGCCAGCAAGGCGGCGCTTGACGTAGGCGTCCAAGATCCCAGGCCGTTGCAGGTGGCCGCCTGATACGTGGTGCCATAGGGGTAAGTTTCGCTGCCCACGCGGCTATAGCCACACGCTGTGCCCCATTCATCCGTGGTGATGGCGCTGTCGGTGCAATTGGTCCGGTTGGTGCGGCAAAGCCGCATGCCCGCTGCGGCGCAGGCGGCCTGGGCTTCTGTGTATGTGACAGATGTCCACGGCAAGGCCGAAACTTTCGAGCAAGCGCGGCTGGCCAAAGCCCCCGCATCGGCCGCCAGCGCATCGGCGCGGCTGGCTTCGTATTGGTAGATGTAGTACGGCGCGCCGCTGACGTTCACCTGCACGGTGGCGTCACGCACACCCAAACAGGTGGCGCCACTACATTGCGTAAGCCCAGTGGGATTGTCCCACGCTTCATCTGTGACCCCGTCGCAGTCGTTGTCTTTGCCGTCGCAGATTTCGTTGGCAGGCGTTGTGGCGGCGGCGGTGTAAACACAAGCCGCTGGTGCGGTTTTGTTTCCCGCGGCGCACGCAATCGTGCCTGTACGTCGGCAAGCGCCCACGCCGTCGTCCGAGCAGTTGGTGCCCAAGTTGGGAACAAACTCATCGATGGCGCCGTCGCAGTCGTTGTCCTTGCCATCACACCAGGATTCTTGACCGATGATTTGATTGGAAGCACTGAGCTGAACGTCAGCGCCGTAGTTGCAGATCCAATCTGGGATCTGGCCGACGCTCGGGCTTTGGCATTGTGGCGAGGCACCGGCACAGGCGCCAAATTGCACACAGAAGTTGTTGGGCCGCAAAAGGTCAGAATCGGCGGCGTCGGTCAAGCCGTCGCAGTCATTGTCTTTGCCATCACACACCTCGGGGCCGCTGGTGGTGCAGTTGTACTCGCAGCCGTTGGCGGGGTTGCCGTCACGGTCCGTCCAACCCGTTAGACAAGGACCGCGCTTGCACTGGCTGTTCTCACACAAGGCGATGGCGTTGGTATACGTGCACGCCGTGCTGCAGCCGCCGCAGAATCGCGGATCGGTGGCTTTGTTGAAGCCGTTGTCGGTGACGCCGTCGCAATCGTTGTCGATGTTGTCGCAGGTTTCCGCGCGCCCGGTTTGGGAATTCTGGCAAGCCAATTGCCCACCCAGGCAGCTGAATTTGCCTAACTGGCAAATGCCTTTGCAAGTTCCAGCGACCGGATCACAGCCAGTGGCCCCCGCGGGGAAACAGTTTTTGTTCAGGTGCGGATCGGTCTCGTCGATCACGCCGTCGCAGTCGTTGTCTTTGCCGTCGCAAATTTCAACCCCGCCGTTGCTGGTGGCGCATTGATATTCGCAACCATCGGCGGCGTTGTTGTTGGCGTCCGTAAAGCCCGCCATGCAACCGCCCATTTGGCATTGGCCGCTGCTGCACATGGCGCCTGCGTTGTTGAACTGGCACTTGCGACCGCATTGGCCGCAGTTGTTGATGTCGGCGCTGGTGCTAAAGCCTTCATCCACCTGGCCATTGCAGTTGTTGTCAACGCCGTCACACACTTCGGCGCCGGAGTTCACGCAGAAGTATTCACAGCCCGTGGCGGCATTTCGGTCAATGTCGTAGAAGTTGGCGTTGCAGCCGCCGATGGCGCACGCGCCTGCGGTGCAGAGACCGGCCGCGTTGGCGTACGAGCAGATGCGCCCACACTCGCCACAGTTGCGAGGGTCGGTGGCCTTGTTGATGCCCTCATCGGTTTCGCCATCGCAATCGTCGTCTACGCCGTTGCAAATGTCTTGGCCTCGAAAGGTGCATGAGTATTCGCAACCATCGCCAGGCATCATGTCCAAATTCACCCAACCCGGGGTGCAAACCTCGATTTGACAAGCGCCCGCATTGCAGCGAGGCACGGCGTTGTCAAAGGCACAGCGCTCGCAGCTTCCGCAGTAGCGAATGTCGTTCAGTTTGTCGAACCCTTCATCGGTAAGTCCGTCGCAGTTGTTGTCGCGTCCGTCGCACACTTCAATGCCAGGCTGAATCGCTCCCAAACAAACGAGAGTTCCCGAGGTGCACGTCATGATACCGCGCGCACAAACGCCCGTGTTCACCACATCAGGGCCACAGGCGGCGCCTTGATCGATGGGGTTGTTGTCGATGCCTCCGTCGCAATCGTTGTCAACGCCGTCGCAAATCTCGACCCCTGCGTTGGACGGCGTGCAGTCGTATTCGCAGCCGTCGTCGCTACGTCCATTTTGGTCGATTCGACCGGCTTCACAGGCGCCCATGGCGCACATGCTGTTGGTGCAGGTGGTGGCGGCGTAAGGAAAGTTGCAGGTGCGGCCGCATGTGCCGCAGTTGGCCGGATCGCTGGTGAGGTTGAAATCTTCGTCGGTCTGGCCATCGCAATCGTTGTCGGAGCCGTCGCACAGCTCAACGCCGCCATTGGTTTTTAGGCATTCGCAGCCATTTTCAGGCTTGCCATCCACGTTGAACCAGCCGGGCAAACAGTCGCCCACCGCGCACTTGCCGGCAACACAAGCGGGAAACGCGCGTTCGACCACACAAACAGTGCCACAAGCGCCGCAGTTGCCGGGATCGACCGTCAGATCGATGCCGTTGTCGATCACGCCGTCGCAATCGTTGTCCATACCGTCGCAGACTTCATTTTCGATCTTGCAGATGCGGCCGTCGGGTTGCAACACCGACCCATCAGGGACAGTTGGCCCGTTGCCTGCGCCCCCATCGGTGGTGCCGGAGCCTCCTGTGCCGCTGGCGTCTTGCAAAAACGGGTTGGTGTTTCCGCCGCCGCCATTGCCTCCTGTTTGCGCCCCGCCACCGTCGGTCTGAAGCTCGTAGCTGCGCAGCTCGCAGGCGGGTAGGGTAACGAGAAACAAGCCCACGGCCACACTGGCCACCGCGTATTGACGGATCATGAACGCACCTCCTTGTTGGCGCGCACGCCTTCGTTGCGGCATGGCCTTGGCTTACGTCGTCGCAGACGGCCAACCATCACGCCTCCCAACAGCAGCACAACCAGACCGCCCGAGGATCCGTCGGGTGTGGTTGTGGTTCCGCCCACCCGGCAGGTACAGGTAGAAAGCCCACCGCCCGACGAGGCGATGCGTTCTCCTGGGGTTGGCCGTGTGGGAAGCGGCTGCTCCGGGGGCAATGCGCATTGCGGAAACCCATCGCTGGTGAGATCGCATCGGGTGCCCGACGGGCATTTCAGGTCGAGGCAAGGATCGGGTTGGCATGCGCCCAAGGTCTCGACGCAGCGTAGGCCCGCCATACACTGCAGCAAGGCGCACGAGCTGGTTTTGCACGCCCGCGTCGCAGGGTCACAGAAGTCGCCGCGGTTGCACGCCACATTCGCGCACGGATCGGCGATGCATGTGCCTTCTCGGCAGCTTTGGCCGGCTGGGCACGAAACGCCGAAGCAATCTTTCACGCAACTGCCCGCGCGGCAGTAGCTGCCGTCTCCACAGATAACGCCCGCGCACAGATCGGGTGTGCACGTGTGTTGGCGGCACACTTGGCCGTCTGGACATCCCAGGCTTTGGCAATCGAAGCACAAACCGTTGATGCATCGAAAGCCGGGGGCACAGTTGGCGCCTAGGCACCGATCAACGCAGTTCCCGGTTTCATCGCAGGCGCTGCCTTGTGGACAACGCACGTTGGCGCATGCGTTGCGTAGACAGAAGCCCTCCTTACAGACGCGATCCGGCGTACATGCAATTTCTCCGGCACTGCATCGGCGCGCACATTCACCTTCGATACACTGGAAGCCCACGGGACATTCGGCCATGTCGTCGATAACACCATCACAGTTGTTGTCTTTGCCGTCGCAAACCTCTACTTGCGGGCCGCGGCCTTCACGGCATTGCCAACCCCACAAGCCATCTGCGCCCTTCGCACAGGCAAACACGCCTGCCCGGCATTCGCCGGCAATGGCTGCGTTGGCCGGCAGGCCGGGGGGAACGCATTCGGGGCCCGGTGCCGTCAAATCTTCGTCGATGCTGCCATCGCAGTCGTTGTCCAGGCCATCACAAATTTCCGGGATTGGGTCGCGCGCCGTGCACAGCACTTTGCCCTCGAAACATTGTGTGATGCCCACGCGGCACTCTCCAATGTTGCTGCCGCAGGGCACACCCACGCCCGGCAAGGGTTTGTCGGTGTCTTCCGCATCGATTTTGCCATCGCAGTCGTTGTCGATGCCGTCGCAGATTTCATCGCTGATGTCGGGAGGCTGAACTGAACACGTGGTGCCGTCGCCGCGACCGTTGCAGATCTTCATGCCGGTGGCAAAGCAGCGGCCAGGTGAGCCATTGTCGCACGCCGTGCCCACGTCGAAGGTCTCATCGGTTTGCCCGTCGCAGTCATTGTCTTTCCTGTCGCAGATTTCGCCCGCCGGGCCCACGGGGTTGGCGCATCCTAGGCTGGCGCCATTGCCAGCCGCCACACAAAGGCGCGCGCCAAAGCGGCATTCGCCCACGCACGTGTTTAAACTTTCGTTGCAGCCAACGGTTCCCGCTGGATAGCAGCGGGTGCCCAGTTGCGGATCGGCCTCATCCGTGAAGCCGTCGCAGTTGTTGTCTTTGCCATCGCAAAGTTCCGCCTTGGGACCTTCGTCGCCCACACAACGGATTGCGCCGGCAACACATAACAAAGCGCCGGCGCTGCATTCGCCCACGTTTACGCCGCACGCTTGGCCCGATCCGGGAATGTTGCAGCTCTTTCCCAAGCCGGCCAGACACCCTTGATCGCAGTCAATGCAGCCGTCGCAGTCGTCGTCCAAGTTGTTGCACACCTCCACGCCGGGCAACACCCCGCCTTCGCAGAAAGGTTGGCCACCGACACATTTCCACAGACCAGGCTTGCAGATCCCAACGCCTGAACTGCAGGCGGTGGGCGTTTGAAAGATCGCCTCGCTAAGAGCGTTGTCCACCAGGCCATCGCAGTTGTTGTCTTTGCCGTCGCACACTTCGGTGCCAGGTCCTTTTTCGCCCACGCACACCTTATTGGCGCCTTGGCATTGGAACTGGCCCGCCACGCATTCGCCGCGGGTGACGCCACAGGGGCCCAGCGGCCCATCGGTGATGCCATCGCAGTCGTCGTCTTTGTTGTTGCATTGCTCTTCGGTGGGGCCCTGACCACCTTTGCAAACCACGCCGCCGCTTTCGCATTGGTACACACCCGGTACGCAGGCGCCCACGCCTGAGATGCCCGGGCCACAGGCCTCGCCCAGGCCGAACCCTTCGTCGATGAAGCCATCGCAATCGTTGTCCAAACCGTCGCAGGGAACTTCCACGAAGGGTGTGATGGCGCCGCCACAAGCTCCGAAGTTGCCGGCGCTACAAATGCGGTTGCCAGGCTGGCAAATGCCCAAACAGGCCCATTGCTGGGTGCCAGCATTGAAGGTGCAGCCCGCGGTGCCAGCGGGGTAGCAGCCTTCGCCGAAGCCATCGGTGATGCCGTCGCAGTTGTTGTCTTTGTTGTCGCAGATTTCGGCGCTGGGTCCGGTGGCGCCGTTGCATTGGGTGTTGCCGCTGACGCACACCGTGTTGCCAGGTTTGCATTCGCCGATGTTCAGGCCGCACGTCACACTGGCAATGCTTTCATCGATTTGTCCGTTGCAGTTGTCGTCAACGCCATTGCAGATCTCGGGTTTCTGCGCACATGAACAATTGAGCCCTTCGTCGATTTCGCCATCGCAATCGTTGTCGAGGCCGTCGCACACCTCCGCCTGGGGTGCTCCGGCGGTGAGCGCGTTGCCCGAACACATCAAAGCGGCGGGGTCGGTGCAGCGCACGCCTGTGCCATCAGGCGTGCAAGCAAACACACCGGTTCGTTGGCAGGCGCCCACGCCCACGGTGCAGGCGCGGCCTTTTTGGGTAAACACTTTGTCTTCGTCGTCGCAGGTGGCATCGCAATCGCACTTCGGCGTGGGGATGGAACTTGTGATGATGTCGCCCAAGCGTGCGGTCAATTGCGCGCGATCGCTGGCAAACAAGGCCGCGGTGGTGCCACCGGCGACGGCAATTTGGTTGAGGATGGGATCGTTAACGGCGAAACCAATGACGTAGGTTTTCACGCCTTGGGCAAGCAGGGCGGCGGCGGCCTGGGCGGCGCCGGTGGCGGTGTTGCCGCCGCGCACATCGCAGTTTTCAAGGCCATCCGTGATCAGCACAACGTTGTACGATCGACAGGATCGCTTGGGGTCCAACGGCAGCACGCCTGGGCTGGGGCCAATGGCGCTTTTGGTGCTGTCGGTCAGCCAATGCAAAGCGGCCGTTAACGAACCGGCCAGTGGCGTGGCGCCGTTGGCGCGCAGCTCGCGGTTGCTGCCACCAGGAAAGGTCTCTTGCCCGTCGAGCCAGCTCAACAATGAAGAATAGTTGCTCGTTCCGGCGCTGGGGAATCCCACGAGCACGTCGCCGCCGTCACACGCCGGATACGCGCAGTCTGATTTGTTGCCAGCGCTACTCACTGCGCTGGGGCACTCGATGCCCTTCGAGTAAATGTCGCGAGGATCGGGCGTTGCGATTCCGGCTTTGCGTGACGTGCAGCAGGTTCCCGAATTCACCGCACATTCGGCATAACAAACGGAATCGGGCGCTCCCGAGTAACCGTTGTTGCACCCCCAACCACGGTTGACGGCACAGTACTTTGCTGTGCCTGGCACATGCGCGGGATCGATGCAATTGTAGTTGGCGCCGTCCGCCAATCCTGCGCAGTCGCTATCGCTGTTGCATGTTCGGCTCACATCGGCCGCCTTGTAGCGAGCCAAGCCGAACTCGGCAACGCCGAACGCAGAGATGGTGTCATTCAAAGCTTGCTTGGCTTGAAAAAGCCGGCTGCCGTCGAATCCGGTGTAGCCATCCACATTGCATCCGGGGTGGCGATCAGATCCGTCGCCGCGGGTTTCAACATTGCCTGGAGTCAGACTCATCGACCCCGATGTATCCACGATCATCAAGAACCGCGGCTTGATGGCCTGAGCTTCCGCCCGGCTTGCCATCAACATCGCGACCACGAACAACCCCACGCCATAACAATAAGAAAATGATTTCGTCATCGGCTCGACCCTGCTGACTGCGCCCAAATCATCGCCACAAGCGTGCGAAAATCACACGCGTTGGCGGGCCGAGCATAAACAACGAAGGCAACGCGTGGAAACGAAATCGCGCGCGGAAGTGACGAAAATTCAAAGAGATTCGGTGGATGGGCGCGGGCGCTTCTGCTCTATACACCCACGACGTGCGATAGCGCTGATACGCACCTACAGCGTGTGGGTGCGCCCGCGGAATCGCACAGCCTCATTCGGCACGCTACGGGGTCATGGCAATGAGGTTGCGTCCGGCTTTTTGCCGACGTTTGTCCGCGTACATGGCGGCGTCAGACGAGCGCATCAGAGCCTCGGGCAGCAACCCATTGTCAGGGCAGGTGGCGGCGCCCAGGCTCAACCCCACAGGGCGCGCACGCAGCTCGTTTTCCTCTGCCAAAGCGTCGCGGAAGCGGCCCTGCACGGCGTGCGCCTGCAAGGCGTTGCAATCGGGCAAGATGATGCCGAATTCGTCTCCGCCCAGGCGACAAACCAGATCGTGCGCGCGGGTGGCCTTTTGCAAGAACCCCGAAACGAAGCACAACAATTCGTCGCCGGCTGCATGGCCCTGGTCGTCGTTCACGTTCTTCAGGTCGTTCACATCAACCAGAACCACCACAAAGGTGTAGTCGAGCTTTCGGCGGGCCCGGGAGATCTCCTCGCCCAATCGCTCGTCAAAGTAGCGACGGTTCCACAGACCCGTCAGCGGGTCGCGATACGCCAAGGCTCGAAACGCGCGCAGCTCACCCAGTTCCTTACGTAGCGACTCGTTTTCAGCCAACAGGGACGCCAAAGCCTGCTGCAAGGGGACTTCGCTGGGGGCGGCGAGGTGGTGGAGATTGCTGGGGTTTTTGGCAAGAGCTTTCATGAACCTGACTCGATGGTTTGTAATGCACACTGCGTGCCATACGATTCAGCAGGGATTTCCCTCGGTTACGGGCTGGTGACCCCGTGGGGCGTCAGATCTGCGACTGAACGCACGCGTCAAATCTGACGGTGAAGCCACAGGTTTGACGGGGCTGTCCGGGTTGGCGGCACAAGCGCCGCGCGTTATGCTCCGCTTATGAAAATCGAACCGGGTAAGGTGGTGACGCTGAGCTTCGACCTCTGCGACGAACGCGGCGAGATCATTGAGGCTTCAGACATTACGGGGGCGGTGTCGTTTATCCACGGCCAAGGCGCGATCATTCCCGGCCTCGACAAGCGGCTCTCGGGCCTTGCGTTGGGGGCGGAAGCGGATTTTACGTTTCCTCCAGAGGAGGCTTTTGGAACGCCGGCCTCGGCGCCCAAGAAGGTGCTGACGCGCTCCGAGTTCCCCGCCGACGCCGCTTTGGCGGTGGGCGCCGAATTTGAGGCGGGCATTCCGGGGGGACAGAAGGTGAAGCTGGTGGTGGACGCGGTGGACGCCGAGTCGGTCACCGTGCGCATGGTGCATCCTTTGGCGGGCCAAACGGTGAGCATGAGCGTGAAGGTTTTGGGTGTGCGCCCAGCCACCCCGGACGAATTGGAATCCGGCAAAGCCCTGATAAAGCCGCCGCCGCCCCCCAAGGTCTAGGCGAAAGCCCTTCCCAACATCTGAGCCACCCGCCCAGCGATTGTGTGATTGGCGAGGACCACCTCGCGCGCTCGGGCCGCCATTGCCTGCGCCACTTGGGGGTGTGCCAGGTAATGACGGGTTTTGTCCCGCAGCTCTTCAAAACTGCTGTGGCTCTCCATGTTGTGTCCCAGGTCGAAGATGTGCTCAAGCGCGGCCGAGTGTTCCGCCAGCACGAACCCCCCACAGGCGGCGATGTCGAACACGCGCATGGTGATGATGTCGCTTTGGTAAAGCCGCCCGATGTCTACGTTCACGGCGCTGGCGTTGTAGATCTTGGTGATGTCCAGCTTGTGGCTTGCGCTGCCGCAATATTTGGCTTGGTGTCCGGGCGTGATCGCGTCCATATGCCGCCAGCCTTCGTCGCCCCACACCCACATGCCTAAGTCGCCCAGGCCTGCCACATAGCGAAGCCGCTTGTGTGCCGCCGCGATTTCCGCCGCCGCTGTGAGGGCGGCCTTACGTGCGCCCAAGCCCGGTTCTTGGGCATCAAGAGCGCCTGGCAGTGCAGGTTGATTGCCAGCGGCCGCTTGGGCGGCGAGCGCTTGTTGCAACCACACGTGGGCGCGCGCGGGCGGGGCGAGATCGTGCACGGCCGCAGCGAATGCGGCTTCACAGTCGGGGATCTGCTGCGCAATGCTGGTGCCCACGTAGGTGGGGCGACCGCCACCAAAGCGAAGGCTTTCAAGCGGATCCAATGGCATCGGGTGTCGCCGCGCAGGATTGGCCGCCAGAGGCAAATACTCAACATGGGGAAAGCCGGCGTCCCTGAACGCCTGTACGTGGGCTTCGCGGTAGGTGAAGATGAAGGCCTTGCGGGCCGGCGTGGGGCAGGGGGGCACGGCGCTGGTGCTGGGGTCGATTTCCCAACACAGAAGTGGCAGCCCCAATTGTTCGCAAAACGGGGCCAAGCCATCGGTGTAGTTGATGGCCGCGAGCAGTTGGGGTTTCGCGGTTTTTACGGCGTAAGTGAGCTCTTCGGCGGCACAGTTGTGAAGATCTAGCGTATAGACGCGAAAACCCTGTTGCCACAGCGCTTCGGCCACATCGTCTACAAACAAGCCGCCGCGGGCCACGAACGCCAGGGGCAAGTTGCCGGGAGCGGCCAGCAAACGCCGCTCGTGTTCGTAGAATCCGCCCAACACGGGATGCACCAACACTTCGCAAGCGCGTAGTGCGGTTTGTGCCTGCAGAAGGTCCACCCCCAGCAACAACCGCAAGCGGCCGGTTTGAAGCGCTTGGGCCATGTTCTCAGCGCCCAAAAACAAGCGCAAGATCCACGGATCGCGCTCCCAGCCGTAGATCACACGTTCGGGGTGCTGCTGCAGCAGGTCCAAAACCACCTGCGGTTCACCCAGGCCGAAAACCGCCACGGGGGTGGAGCCGGGCGTGGCAGCCAGCAATTGCGCGCGGGTTTGGGGACTTAACGCCAGGGGAAACCAGCGGTCGCCCCATTTGGCGTGCCAGGCGCCGTTGGCGTCTACCCCCACATGATCGGTGCCCACGGGCAACGAAATGCGCGCAACCAAGCCAGGTGCAACCTTCGTCAAGGCGTTCAGGTTTGCCAGAAGATGCGCCCCGGGGCCGGCCTGGTTCATGGCTTTGCAGTTTGGATCAAGTGCGCCGGTACAGCAAAACAAGGGTGTTTACCTGGCGTTGGGAAGGCCGCGTGTATACTGCGCGCATGTCCCTCAAAGCCGTGCTTTTCGACCTTGATGGAACCCTGATCGATTCCGAGCGGGACAACATCGAATCGGTGGTTCTGGCCATGCGGCGCCTGGGCAAAGAGTTGGCCCAAGCTGAACGCGATTTCGTCATTGGGCATTCCTGGCGCGACATTTACGACATGCTGGTGCGCAACCACGGCGTGGCTGTGCCCATGGCGGATCTCATCAACATTGCGGTTGATGAAAAACAGGCGCTTATCGATGCCCACGGTTTTCGTGTGCTGCCGGGCGCCAAGGAACTGGTGCAGCGCTTGGCTGACCAAGGGTTGCCGCTGGCGATCGCGTCGGGTTCAAGCCGCCGCGAGGTGAACGAAGCGGTTGATGGCCTGGGGCTGCGGCCGTATTTTCAAGCGCTTTTGGGCGCCGAAGATTACGCCCCGGGCAAACCTGATCCCGCCCCTTATCTGGCCGCAATGAAGGCCTTGCAAGTTCCGGCGGCGGGCTGCGTGGTGATTGAAGACGCGCTGCCAGGCGTGCGTGCGGGCAAAGCCGCGGGGGCGCTGGTTGTGGGGGTGCAGGCTGGCAACTTTGCCGGCTACGACCTTTCCGAGGCCCACGTTGTGGTGGACACATTGCTCGATGTTACCGACGCGCTCTTCGACCGGCTGCTGGCGCTGCGCTAAGCTTGAAGCAGGCGTGTGTGCCAATGCTTGAGCAGCTCCCTGCCGACGTGACGATCTATGAAGTGGGCCCCCGCGACGGTCTGCAAAATGAGTCACGCCTTATCCCCACCGACAGCAAGGTGCAATTGATCAACGCGCTTTCGACAACGGGATTGCGCGCCATCGAGGTCACAAGCTTTGTAAACCCCAAATGGATACCGCAGCTGGCCGACGCTGTGGAGGTGGCCAAACGCATCGACCGCAACCCAGCGGTTGCCTATTCGGCCTTGGTGCCCAACCCCAAAGGTTTGGAATCGGCGCTGGCGGCCAACATGCCCGAGATTGCGGTGTTCCTTTCCGCCTCGGAAACGCACAACAAAAAGAACGTTAACAAAACCATCGCCGAAACGCTGGCGGCTTTCCGCGAGACCATTCCGCCCGCCCTGGGGCACGGCATGAAAGTGCGTGCCTACGTTTCCACTGTGTATGGCTGCCCGTACGAGGGCGCGGTGGATCCCCAACGTGCGGTGGATTTGTGTCGTGAGCTGCGCGCTTTGGGTTGTTACCAAATTTCGTTGGGCGACACGATCGGCGTGGCCAATCCGCTGCAGGTCCGTGCTGTCCTGAAACGCGTGCTGGCGGAGCACCCGCAAGAAGCGCTGGCGGTGCACTTTCACGACACGCGCGGAACCGCGCTGGCCAACATCTTGATGTCGCTAGAGATGGGCATCACCACGATTGACTCGGCGTTGGGTGGCTTGGGCGGATGCCCCTACGCGCCGGGCGCGTCGGGCAACGTGGCCACCGAGGACGTGGTGTACATGCTTGAAGGCATGGGCGTAAAAACCGGCGTTGATCTCGACGCGCTGGTCGCATGCTCAGACCTGGCCACGTCGCTCGTGGGGCACGACGTGCCTTCGAAGTATTACAAGGCGGCTGTGGGGGCGCGGCAGAGTTCAAAACGGCGCAGTTCGGTTTCGGGGTAGACCGCCCACATTGGTAGATGTACCAGCGTCTCAACTCTGTGTGTTAGCCACATCCTCTCGAGCCTGCCGCCGTCGCCAAAGCCACGTTGCCAAAAACGCAACGAGCAGCACCACGACCGCCAGCATCCCAAAGGAAAATGGCCACGGGTGAGGCGGCAGCAAAGCCGCAACTGAAGGGCTCCCTGGTGGCGTGCCTTCGGACACGACATCAAGCCGCCTTGGGTCGGGCGGCACCAGCGCCGCCGCCAAAGCCACGTCGAACGCTTGCCGCTGTTCTGGCGCCAACTGCTTTGACACGAAGGGCATCATCGGGTGGTCCGGTTTGGTGTGCCCGCTGCCCGGCAGCCCGTGCGCGATAACCAGATCGGCGAAGTCTCGTGCCACTTGCTGCAGGCTTTTCGCATCAGGCTGCCAGAACCCTTTGTGCGCGGCCACCAGCAAAACCGCATGCATGTTCGTGAGCACATGCACGTTGTGGTCACGTTCAAGAAAGCGACGAACTCCAATGCTGTGGCGATCTTGCAAGTACACGCTGCGAACCTCGTCCCACACCCACGGCTTGACGAGTTCAGGGTTGCTTACTTGCCACCCCCATAGATACTCGAACGCGTTGTTGCCCATCGTGCGGGCGCCGGCGTAGCCATGCGCCATTAAGGCCTGCAAGACCAGGGGGTTGAGATGGCGGCCACGCAGTTCTCGAAACAGAGCCACGTCCAAGCCGTCAATCTGCAGGTCATCGCTGTTCGCGTGGCGAATCACGCGCGCGCTCGGAACGACACCACCCACACGCTCCACCGCCATCGACAAGCCGCCCAAATAGTCGAAGCCGTCGTTGTTGTCGAGCAGACCGTAAAGGTTGCTGGCCCGACCCAAAAATGTGCGCCCGGTGTTTCGCAACACATTCATGAACTGCGGATGCAATGGCACGCCGTCCAAGTCAGCACCGTAAGCGTGGCCCATGCGTGTGATGTAAGCGTCGGCCACTTCGCTGCGGGCCGACCACGCGCCTGATCGCTCGACCAAGCGGTTTACCCCTGCACCATAGCCTCCAGGCGCGTTGCCGAACACGCGCACGCTGGCGTAGCGCCCGGCACGCTCAGCTTCCATTCCCTTGGCAAGCAGCTTTCGTGTTTCCTCCAGCCATCGCGCCGCCACCCGGTTGTCGGCCAACGATTCATCGCCCGGCTGCCTTGCCTCACCCAGCGGCCGCAACGCATTCTCCAAAGCCTCCTGCACATCGGGGTGATCGCGCAGAAGCGTGCGTGAGGCGCCGTCGAGCGCGGTAAGCACGGCACGATCGGCCAAGTGAAGCAGGCTGCCATAAAGATCGCGAAAAAGGCCAGAGGTGACGAAGGTGGTGTCCAGTCGCTGTCGTCCGTTGGCAAGCGGCACGCGCTCCACACCGGTCACGATGCCGCGGCTGTTCCACACGGGGCGCGCGCCCAACAGGTCCAGACCAAAGGCAACCATGGCCCCTTCATCCCGCACGGTGTCCGACGCCCACAGGACCACGGCATGACCTTCTTGCTCGGAATGTGCGGCGGGCGCCAGCGCGTCGGCGCGCGCCTTGTCGCCAAGCTCCCGTCCCACAGCGTACCCAACTTTCGTTGGCAGCACGCCGCCATCTAGGGCGTGGAAGTTGCGGCCGGTGGGCAACACGTCGGGGCTGCGAATGGGATCGTTGCCTGGCCCGGCGGGCACAAAGCCGCCCTTGAGCGCATGCAAGAGCGCATGCATTTCCGCGGCGGGCGAGGCTTGCAGCAGGCGGCTCCACGTTGCCTTTTGCTGCCGATCGCCGCCCATGGAGCGCAGCATGGTTTGGCGGGCGCGCGGCTTCCAATTCTGGCCAAAGACGTGCAACCCGAACGGCATGAATTGCTCTTGCAAACTTGTGAGGTAGTGCCCCACTTCGTGTACCAGGAGATCGTCGTCCACGTCGTCAAAGCCGATGCCACGCCGATCGAGCTCGCTCTTCATGCTGGCCACGAGCTCCTGCTTCAAGTTGAGCTGGCCCACGCGTTGCCTCAGCGTCGCCACCGCCCGCGCTGCCGTTGTGCCTTTTTGATCCGCCCGCGCCTCGTAAGTTTCGACAAGTTGCCGCAACTCCAACAGCTCGTCGTAAAGCGCGGTTGTCGCAAGCGGGGGCGTCAGATGATCCACGATCACCGCATGTCCGCGTCGCTTGGCTTGAATGCCTTCCCCTACGCCGTCGACGATGTAGATGTAAACGCTGGGCACGTCACCCATCACCACGCGGGCCGCGTCGTCATGTGGCAGACCCACGCTGCGGCCAGGGAGGAACTCGTAGGTTGAATGCCGGCCCACATGCACCACCACATCGGCCTGAAAGTCTTTCCGCAGCCACTCGTAAAAGGCCAAGTATTGATGATGCGGCGGGAAGGCCATGTTGGCGTGCAAAAGCTCTTCGTGTACCTCCCAGCCGCGCGGGGGTTGCGGGCCTATGAAAACGTTGCCAAAGCGAAGACCGGGGATCAGCAGACGATCGTTCGCCGTCATGATCTTTCCTGGCGGCGCGCCCCAGCCACGCACACCCTCCACGCCGGTGGCGCGCAACGCCGCTGTGGTTGTTTTGATGAGGTTGTATGCCTTGGGATCGTCCGCAAAGTGTGCAACATAGGCCGACTGCAGAGTGCCCATCAGCGTCAGCGCGTGGGGGCGGGCAGGGTGGTCCAGACCTTCAAGCATCTGTCGTACGTCCTGAAGCACGTTGACGACGCGGGTCTGCAGTTGTCGATCTTCACTGCCAACGGATCGCGGCTGCGTTTGAACCATGTGCGCAAGGGCTGCCAGTGGCCCGGCTTCCACTTCGGCTTGCAGCCCAGTGGGTAACTGCGCGAAACGCTGGCGATAGACTTCACTCGTCATTGTGATGCCGTGGGCGGCCATGTGTGCCAAGGCTTGACGATCTTCGGGCAGGTTGATGCCGCGCGCTTGAATCGCTGCGAGAAGCGTGGCTTCGTTTGCAGGCAAGGTGCCCGTGGCATAACCCGCACGCGACAAGGCGCGCAGCGCCTGCAGCAAGGTCGCGGGAACGTCCAGGTTGTCGGCGCCCACGTTGTGGCGCCCCGGCGGGTGGTTGTAGTAGACGAGCGCCACCTTTCGCTCGGCCACAGGCTTCGTCTGCAACACGTGCCAGCGCAACACCTTATCGGCCAGCGCCGCCACTTCGTCTTGTAGCACCGCCGGCAAGCGCACCCGCAAGCCCGTGAGCGCATCGTTCTTTGTAGGCCCAACAGCGGCCACCACCAATGGCTGACTGGCTCCTTGCACTTCCGGCATCGCCACGCGGTAATGCACGGAATCTGCGGGCAGCCCGTCGTGCGAATGCCGCCATTGCACCTCGCTGCGATCGTCAAGCCGAATGGCTTTGATCACCGGCCGATCCAAAGCTTCCAAAGCCGCGGCGGCCGCGACACGTCCTTCACTGCCGCCGAGGACAAAATCCTGTAGCGACACCACAGCCACGACGTGATGATGTTTTTGCACCGCTTGCAGCGTTTGCAGGGCTTGGACGGTGTCGTTGCCCCAACGCGCGAGCACACCCACGGCCAGCAGCCCGTGCCTAGCAAGCGCGTTTGCTATGGCGGCATGTATGTCGCGGTCGCCAGCTCTGTCACCAAAGTCGTAGTCGAGCACGGGCACAATCGGGCGCGCGGCGGTTTGTTTGAGAGCCAGGTCTAGATTGTCGTAAGCCTGCCCTTCGATGAGGTAGCGAATGGGGGCGCGGGGAATGAAGGGTGGCACGTTGCGATCAGCGTGCAGTGCGAGCCAGGCCAACAAGCGGCTCAGGTTCTCGGTGCCTCCGGCTTGCCAGTAGCCTTTGGCCGCGAGCCATTGTGCGGCTTGTGGGTGCTGCTGTGCGAGCTGCTGCAAACGCGCTGGCCAATCCGACGCCGCGCCCAGATCCCGGGTGAGCTCAGCAACTTCACCTGAAGATAGCGACGAAAAGGCGCTTTCGCCGGCCGTGCGGCTGGCGCGGGTGAGACGCAGATCGGCGTGGAATGCCAGCAGATCGGCGTGCGTCGGCATCGGTTTTTCCCGCAGCAACCTTTCGATGCGGGGCACATCTTCGCCGAAGATGCCGGCCAACAGCAGTGCGTCTGCGTCTTGCCAAAGGTTGGCAACCGCTTGATCGGTCATCTCGCTCAACTGCTCTGGGGTGCGCAGGCGCAGGCTGTGTCCTGGGTGGAGCCGCGCAAACAGGGCCGCCGCCGCAGCCATCTCGGCTGACGACCGAGACGAGACGACGCCCACGATCACCTTCGCCAGGGCCGTGCGCGGAAGCCCGAGCGCGATGAGGCAAATGAACAACAGGTAGCGCATGGGCCGCGGCATCATGCGCCCGGCTCGCGCGGTGGCGACAGCCGGTACCAAAACTTTCCCGGCACGAGGTCAACGCCATATACCTGCCCCACGGCATCGGCGGCAATCACGTCGCTCACGGCGCCCGCGCGCACGATGCTGCCTTCATTCAACAACACGGCACGTGTGGCCACGTCGATGACCTCAAGCAGTTGGTGCAAAACCACCACGATGGCTTTTCCAGATGCGGCCAATCGCTTGAGAATGTCGAACAGCAACAGCACATGGCGCACATCAAGTGCCGCCGTGGGTTCGTCAAGCAGCAGCACGGGGGCGTCGGTGGCCAAGGCGCGCGCCAACAACACGCGCCGGCGTTCACCGTAGGACAGCTGATTGTAGCTGCGGTGTCGCAGCGACATAATATCAGCCTCTTCCATCGCGCGAACAACGGCGCTCTGATCCGCGGCGCTGGGTCGGCCCAAAGCCGACACGTGCGAAAACCGCCCTTGCGCCACCACCACTTCCACGGGCAGCGCCGCTTCCAATGCGGATTGCTGGGGCACGTAGGCGATGCGGGCCGCTCGCTCGCTGCCGGTGATGTCTTGCAGACGTGAGGTGCCCAGCCGCACCTCACCGTCGGCGAGCGGCAAAAGCCCCATCACCGCCTTGAGCAGAGTGCTCTTGCCCGAACCATTGGGCCCCACCACCGCAAGGATGTCTCCTGCGGCAAGCGATAAGCTCACGTCGTGCACGATGGTGCGGTTTGCGCGTGCCACCGATACGTTGCGTAGTTCGAGCAAGGCGGATGGCATGTCAGTACCAAGCGATCACTTTCGGGGGCAGCTTGCGCGTGAGGCTGGTTTGCACCGTGGGGCCGGGTGTGAGCACCCCGTTGGGCGCCATGGTGAAGCTGCGCAGAGCGGGCTGCATGCCTGAATCGGTGGCCCAAATTATGTTTCGCGTCCGGTCGGCCACGAGCGACCATAGGGAGTAGGCTTTGCTGCCCTCGAATCCTATTACAGCGGACGACGTGGCGAAGCTCGCACCCCAGATGCGATCCGGTTGCGGTTCGTCTTTGTTGCCGAGGGTGACCGCCGCCACGCGGCTTTCGTCCATCGCGGCCACGGTGAACAGCGACACCACACCATTGCCAAACACCGTTGCGCCTAGGCTTGTCGCTTCGTTGGAGGGTAGGGCCACTCGCACAATACCGGCGTGCGCCGCCTGCATGTCGCCATCGCCGAATACGCCTCCACACGCAACGAAGAGATTGTTTCCAAAGCGGCTCAGGGCACCACAGTTTTTGTACGTGGGAAAGTCAATTTGGCCTACCACGGTGTCCGTGTTTGTATCGAGGACCACGACGCGGCCATGTCCAGCATCCATGAAGTCGGCGCTGAGGTTGTTGAGCGACACGTAGACTTTGTCACCCACGCGCACCATGCGGCTAGCACGCGGCAAGGTAGGCACGTTGGTGGGTGATGCTACGGCGAACGGCAGCAGGTCGATGCGCTTGAGCAATGCGCCTGAAGCTGGGTTGAAGACCAGGATGTCATTGCCTTCATCGAAATCATCGGGCGCCGCCGTGGCGGTTAGGTTTTGCCTGTAGCGGCTGACGTAGGCTTTCGTTGGAGAAAGCCCCACAACGTCGTGCGGATTGGCCTCGAACCCGGTGCCCACGTTGATCTGCCTGAGCACGGTGCACGTGGCAGGATCGATGTAGGTGAGCACGGCATGCTTGCGATCGATGATCACAACGGCATTGTTCGGCTGGACCTCAGAGGGCAGGGCCACGTCTTGGCTGAACGCTCGGCTTAGCACGGGCACGATGGATCCCGAGTGCAAACAATCGTCTCGCACGATCTCTCCAGTGGGTGTTAACAAGCTGAGGCTGGAGGACTCGCTGTCGTTGTGGAGCAGGGCGAGGCCCATGGGGGCTGTGGCCATGGGGGCTTCGGCATCGCCGCCGCCGTCGGTGAGGCCACCATCGGCGGGCGCCACGGTTGGGTCTTGGCCCACGGCGCTGTCAAAAAGCGCGCCTCCTGTGTCAGGCCCGGCATCATGGCTGACGGGCAGCAACAGCTCGTCGCCACAAGCGACCAGCAAACAGGGTAACAGCAACAAAGGCAGACGGGACGAATGGAAGACAAACGATGAGTTCACGACGGTTCCTTAGCTCAAGAGTTGGGTGGTTGGGTTGAGAAATTCATGTCCCAGGAAAGCGACAAGAAGATGGTGCGCCCTGGTAGAGGGAACAAGATTTGGTCCATCATGCGCACGTTGGCTAGATTGAACGCAGACGCCGTGACCTTGAGACCTAGGTCTTCGTGGCGCAGACTTGCGCCAGCCCCCAGCAGCCACCGGGTGGCAATGGCGTTGGCGTTGTTCTTGTCGGCATAGGCGCCGGTGGCGAAATTTACGTCGCTATAAACGCCAGCGCGCAGCTTCGATGACACCGGCAGATCGCGCAGCTCAGGCCGAAAGAAAAACCGCCACGGCCAACGCAGGGGCAAAAGGCGCCCGTTGTGTTCCCGCGCCTCCGAAAGGTTGCGGCCATCAAGCCGTGTGAATTGCCCCGACACATGCACCACGCGCGCGATGCGGCTTTTCACCGCCACCTCCAGACCCATGGTTCGGGCGCGTGAAATGTTCTCGGCACGCGATAGCCCGGCGGCCTGCACGTACTGGATAAGGTTGTCAGCAAAATTGGCGAATGCGGCAGCGTCAACGGCGGCTGCATAATTTTCCCGTTGCATTTCGAGGCGCATCCCCAAATCAGCATTCCACCCGCTTTCGGGGCGCAGCGCCGGGTTCGGCAGCACGAAGCCTGTGTTGCCGTAAAGCTCTGTGGTGGCTGGTAGCCGAACGTAGCGGCCCACATTGCCGTGAAGTTTCAGCGCCTGTGTTGCCTCCTGCACAAAAGCGAGCCGCGCCACTGGCAAGAGGTGAAATGCTGGTTCCAAGGCTTCAGGCTTATCGGTGAAGCGTTGGCGCTGAGAGACCGTGTCGCGCGCCATCTCCATGCGGAAGCTTGGCAACACCGAGAGCCGCAACCACCGCGCCCACAGATCGGCTTCGGCGCCCAGCGCGAGGGACGTACGGCCGCCGGGTGCCCCGGCGGGATCTCGCGCAGTGGCGTCGTAGGGCAGATAGTCTTGACGAGTGACTTCGCCGATGGTTCGCAGGCGCGTACTGCCCAGAAGCCAGTGCGTGCGCAGGGCGGCGCCGTAGGTGCGAAAGCGGTCATCGGTTTGGGCGCCACCTGGGAAAATCTCATGATAAGGATCGCTGAGCGCTTGATCCGTGGCGACGGCGTATACGTTGGCGTGCAGGCGGCTGCCAATACCCATGTCGCCGCGGCTTTCCAGGGCGAGCTGCGCTTGCAGTCGTTGCGTGCGAAAGCGTGCGTGTTTGACTTGATAAAGCCCATTGCCGGGCGTGCCTTGCTCGCGCTGGTTTAACAGCGCAGACGCGCTTAATGTGCGGGTGGCCCAGGGCACTTCCAGCTTCACGTTCGCGTCCACCTGCGACAGATCGTTGTTCTTGCGGAAGTCACGGTGGTTGTTGCCAGGCATGAACGCGGTGCCGGAGTCGTTGATATAAGGAAAGTTTCCGAGCCACGAATACGTCTGGCCGCCTGCGAGCAACCGCACGCGCCCAGCGTCGTGTGACGCGCGCCCACCGATGGAGCGCGTGCCAAACGAGCCTACGCTCGACTGCACGGCCGCTGTGCTGCCCACGGGCACTTGGGTGCGCAGCGACAGAACGCCCCCGATGCCCGAAGCGCCGAATTGAATCGGGCTTGAGCCCCTATACACTTCGATGCGGTCAATCTGCGCCAAGGGCAGGAAGCCAAGGTCCACGCCGCCGCCGGTTGCCACGTTCAGCGGCACGTCGTCGATATAAACCTGCACTTGGTTGGGCGTGGAGCCACGCAGCGATATCGTCGAAAAGGCGCCGGGGCCTCCGTAGCGAACGATGTCGACGCCCGGCAGCTCCGACAACAACTGCGGAAGATCTTCCCCGGCGCGGGGCGTGCGGTCGGCCGTAATCACTGACGCTGAAGCCGCTCGATCGTCGCGCGCCTGGTGTGCCTCGCGCTCGTCCACCACCACGGTTTGATAGGCCGGCGCTTCATCCGCTCGCACGGTTCCCACTACGCACGCGCTCGCCATCGCCACAATCGTGGCGACGCTGCGTGTGGGGTGATGCCACGCGGAGAAGCCGCGTGTCCGTGCAAAGGGCATAAAAAAACCTCGCGGTTCACGGAGGACGCACGAGGAAGGGGTGACCTGGCTCGCCCATCCTCCGCGGGACAGGTCAATTGCAAGGACACGGGCAGGTCTCCTGGCTTGAGGTTCTTGTTGCTTGGCTTTTTATAGCCTCGCTGAAAACGCACTGACCTGCCTTCCCAGGTTTCCCCAGTGGCATATAGGCCAACACTTCCTCTTACAGTGGCGGGACCGCGCTGGAGTTTCACCAGCTTCCCTTTTAAGCCGCGCACGTCATGCGCGACACCCGTGTCTTATTCAGTTGTCAACGAGGCGGCAACCTAGGTTGCGCCTTTCAACTTGTCAATCGTGCAGCGGGGGGAGGGGCTTCGAATTGCAGGCGATGCAGGTTGCGACTGCCTGACCGCAACGACTTCAATGGCGCAGCACAGTCACCTTCAACATAGGTGCCTTTTCACCCGATGCGTAAAAAAGCACACTCGGCCACTGCGGGTGAATCTGCGAGGGGAAGGCTATCGTGAAAACGAAGCGGCCTTGCTGAACCGCCTTAGTGACATCAGCAAAACACCAGTCGAGGGCCGCATTATAGCAGAGTATAGGAGCGGTCGAGGTCGCCTCACAATTGTCTCGAGCGTTAGGCACACATGAGAACGAGGTGCATGACGCGGCATGGACCTTTTCGTTCTCGTATGAAATGGCATCAGAGTCGTACTGATAGGCAGACAGCCTCGCCTGCTCGACAACGCCGCCCTGCGGCAACCTGTTCGTGAAAGTTACAAGCCCGTCATAGCGATCATTGTTCCGGAGGCTGGTTCCAATGAAGTCGGTCATGAGGCAACCAGAGGAGCTCGTAGAATAGAAACGCCCTGTAGCAGCCGCATCCGCCGTCAGCGTCACTGTCTCACGTATCCAGCAAGTGTGGGTGGCGTTATCGCATTTGCCGGAAGTGCTTTGCGACGGGCAGTCGGCATCCGCGCAGCAATTCGGTGCGGCAGTTGGTATGCACACGCCGTCACCGCAAGCTTTGTGACTTGGGCGATTCATACAGAGCTCACACATCGCGGAGCAGAGCTTTTGATCGCCATTTGCCTGGCCGTGGTCGCACTGCTCCCCAGGTTCCATGACGCCGTTGCCACAAACAGGAGGTACACAGTCTCCCGTTGCGCAAACACGTCCCGCAGCGCAGTCGGTGTCTACTTTACAGCTCGCCCTGCAACCGTTTCCGTCGCAAGACAGGTGGTCCGGGCAAGGTAAGGGCGTTGCCACCGGACATTGTCCGGTGGCGTCGCAGATCCGTTCAGGCGAATAGCTGGACCCGACACATGAGGCGCCTGCGCAAACGGAATTGGGACTGCACATGACGTTGCCCCCATCAACGCGGGGGATGTCTCCCGAATCGAAATTGTCCTGTGGGAGTCCAGCATCCTGGGCTGGGGAGCCCCCGACGGCCGATAGAACGAATTCACTAAAGGTGCAGGTTTGCTGGAGGCTGACCGCGTCTAGAACATTCGCCGGCGCCACAGGGCCACTTCCTCCCAAAGGTGTTGCCGTAATCTTGAAGGTTCTGCGTGGCTCGTAGTCGGGAATCTCGATCTCGAAGGTTTTCCCTCCGGGGCAACTCAAAGCCGTCTCGAAGTCCACCTCGACACCATCGTCCCGCCGCACGCGGAACGCAAGCCGCTCAGTGGGAGCCAAGTCCTCGCCGCATGTAAACTTCACCATCAGCGTGGCAGGGTTGCACGGAAGATTTTCGCCTCGATGGCATCCAGCCAAGATGGCGCCAACAACAACGATCGGAAGCACTAAGATCTTCATGGCTGGAACGTTCCTCGGTCATCTGCAACAGGGCGCATCTGTCCCTCGTCGCCGCGCACTAACAAGAAGGTGATAAGGCCGGCAGCCACAATCGTGGAACCTACGACCACCCAGAATGCAGGACGTTGCAAGAGCGGTGGTGATTCTCGTGCTTCCGCCGACATTCCGAGTGCTGTCTGAGCGTCGCGGGAATCGGAACCAGGAGGCGCAGAAGTAGCTGGAGATAGATTTTGGAGCTCTAGAGGATCGAGGCGAATGAGCACCCGTTCGTAGTGGCCTCCCGGGATCGTCATCGCCCTGTGTGCGGGCTTGAAGCCTGATTTGCTGACTTCAATGTCGAGGTTGCCCGCATTTACAACAGCTGCGCTGGGTAAAGGATAAGTTCCGATGGCCTTCCCGTTTACCGTAACGACAGCTCCTTCCGGTGTTCCGTATACTTCAACGCGCGCGACATTTCTTTTCACCTGTTCCAGCGACTCCTCAAGATGTCGCGGTTTTTTCTGACCCATGTGTCGTCTTTGGCCTTCAGTGCCTCGGACAACCGTGCGTCTGCTTCACTCCAACGTCCCAGTGCCTGTAGGCATAGACCAAGTTGTGCAGCCGCCTTGGGTGTCGGGCTCAGACGATAAGCTTCCTCGAATTTGGGAAGAGCCTCAGCATCTTGGCCCGCGCGCCTGAGCTCGACTGCTTCCGCGGACAGCTGCTTGGTGTTCGACGGGCCTTCAGCGGAAACCAAGCCGGTGATCTGCAAGAGCAGGATATTGGTGGAGAAAATCCAAGCGCCCTGGGTAACGGCAGAAATTCTCGTCATGGATAACACCTCAGTGGCATGTGGCTTAACACTCAGCGTTGCGAACCTAAAGATCGGCTCCTGCCTTGTCAAGCGCGCTCTCACGTTGCGGCCCATAAACCCGATGCTGCACGAGGGCAGCCGCTTCGACCAACGCCAGCCCGGGGTCAAGTAGCAAGGCGGGTTCAAGCTCCACAATGGCCGCGGGCGCGGCACAGGCGCTAAGTTTCGACAGCCCAGGATGATTGCACAGGTTTTCGCGCATGCCTTGCTGTGTCACGATGACCTGAGGATCCAACGTGAGAATCTGCTCGTTTGTGTAGCGGGGCCATCCTACGAACGCCTTGGCCGCGGCGTCGCGCAGCCCCGCGATTTGCAGAAGATCGTGAAAGCTTGATCCCACCGTGCCGCCGTACATCTTGTCGCCGTGCACGCCCACGTAGATCGCCGTGCGACGCGTCTGCGGCTGAATGTGCGCCGACATCTGCTGCATGCGCAGCACGAAGTCTCGCTTGAGCGCTTGTGCGCGCTCCACCTCGCCCAGCAAGACACCCACGGCGTCGATGTTGGGCAGCAGCGTTTCGATTCCGTGCATGGAGCCCAGGTCGAACACCACCACACCCGCCTCACGCAGCTTTTGCAAATGCGGCTGCTGCGACAGACTGTTGACGATTAGCAGATCCAAGTTTTGCGCCAAAATGGCTTCGGTGTTTGTGAGCTGTGGCAAGCTTGGCTTGCCGCTGAAGCGATAAGCTTGGTACGCCGTGGGGGCGCTGCTGGAGAAGGCCACGATGCGGCTGGGTTCACACAGCATAAGCAGCAGCCGATCCGCCACCAAGCTGCCGCCCGCGATGCGCGCAAAACGTTGCAACGGCACCTCTAAACCCGACGCGTCCCTTAGCTGCTTCTCGGCGCCGGCTTCCGTGGCGGCCACCTGTGAGGCGCGCGACCCACTAGGGGTTTGCGCTCGCTTGCCCAGCTTCTGCGACGGCCGTGTTGGCAGCGTGATCAAGACACTTGCGGCGAGCACGGCCAAAGCGGCGCCCGCGTTCACGATGTTGATCGCCTTAGCCAACACGCACCTGCCTGCGCATCCGGATAAGCAAAACCATAAACAAGGGCGCGCCAATGAGGCCTGTGATTACGCCCAAGGGGATTTCACTGCGCGATGGCAACGCGCGGGTAAGCACGTCGCACGCCGCAAGAAAGGTGCCGCCCAGCAGTGCGGCGGCGGGAACTAAGCGGCGGTGTTGGCTGCCGAGAAAGGGACGCAGCGCATGCGGCACGATCAAGCCGACGAAACCCACTGTGCCCCCGATGGCCACAGCCGCGCCCGTTAGAATTGCCGTCCATACCACCACCCACCGGCGCACGGCCGCCACGTCAACGCCCAAAGTGGCCGCTTCTTCTTCACCCGAAAGCATGAGGTCCAAAGACCGCCCCCACACCCAGGCCGCCACCACACCTCCCAGCAACAGGGGCGTGGCCAAAAGCAGCTGCCGTGGCCCCACGCCGCTGACGTCGCCCAAAGTAAACGCCAAAATGGCACGTCCCAACTCCCAGCGCTCCTGGGCGATGGAGGTGAGAAAGCCGCTAAGGCTAAGAAACAAGGCCGAAAGCAAGAAACCCGTCAGCAGCAGCACCACCAGATCGTCGCGGCTGCGATCCACCACGAGCAGGATCAGCAACGAGGCAAACGCGCCGGCGATGCAGCCGAAAGGCAAGAACATGTCAGGAGGCAACGCCATCATGGGCGCGCTGATGGCGACGCCCTCGTAAAGCAGCAAAGCAACTTTGCCACCGAAGGCCGCACCGGCCGTGGTGCCAATTACCGAGGGGCTGGCCAGGGGGTTGCGGAATAAGCCCTGCACCAAAACGCCGCCGACAGCCAGCGCTGATCCTGCGATGAAAGCGCCCAGCAGGCGTCCTAGGCGCAGCCCCAATAAGGTGTTGCGCAGTCGCAAGTCAGACAAATTGGCGTGTCCGGTGGTAAGCGCCGCAACCGCTGTTAACACCAGAAGCAGGATCAGGACGGCATAAACGGGCAGGGCGCGCTGGCGGGGCATTGTGCGCAGGCGTTTAAAAGTCAACGCCGATTTGTGCTTTGATGCCGGCGGCAAAAGCGTGCTTGTCGGCCCGCATTTCCGTGACTGTGTCGGCCACCTCTAACAACGCCGCGGGCGCATCACGTCCGGTGACAACGATGTTGAGTCGCTCGGGCTTGTTGCGTAAGACCTCGACAACCTCGTTTACATCCAAATACCCGTAGCGAAGGGCGATGTTGAGCTCGTCAAGCACCACCAAGTGATATTTTGGTTGTTGCTCGGGGGCGTCCACACGGCACGCCTCGATCATCTCCATCGCCGCGTGCCAACCAGCGCGCGCCGCTTGAATGTCTCGTTCGCGGTCTTGCGTCTCCCAGGTGAACCCTTCGCCCGAGATCACATGGTCAACAAGCGGCAGCGCGGCGATCGCCTTTTTTTCACCGGTTTTCCAGGTGCCCTTGATGAATTGCACCAGGCCCACGCGTCTCCCGTGACCGATCGTGCGTAAGATCATGCCGAAGGCAGCGGTGGATTTGCCCTTGCCATTGCCGGTATGCACCACCACGATCCCGCGCCGCACGTTGGCGGCTTTCACTTTCGCATCTTGCTCTTGCTTCAAAGCCGCCATGCGCTCGGCGTGCAGCTGGGGATCTTCGGTGACCTGGACATCGGACATAGGCAGGTAGATGCCCTGCCGGCACGCCTTCTGTCAACCGTGCCTGCAACGCCATGACTCGGCAGGTCATTGAAACCAGGCGTGGCTTCTGCAAAAGTGCCGCCCGATGCGACAGGCGATCTGGCGATGGCAAAGCTGATTCTTGTGGGCGGCGGCGCGCGCTCGGGCAAGAGCGCTTTTGCGCTCGCCTACGCCAAAGCTTTGGGACAGAAGCGTGCGTTCATTGCGACCGCCCAGGCCTTCGATGACGAGATGGGCGTTCGCATCGCCAACCATCGCAGCGAACGCGCTGAT
>JBBSJE010000018.1:0-46107 GCA_038257535.1 Polyangia bacterium | reverse complement strand
TAAGAAAGCACCACGCCTTCAAGCGCGGACTCGTGAAAGATCCATGACACATCAAGGCGATCTTGGTAATCGCTCACAATGTTGTCCGGAAAGCTCGCCATCTGCCCCCGAAGCGCCTCCATCTTTGTGTCGAGCTCGAACAATTTCGCGTCCATAAACCACTCCTTACCTTCCGCAGGTGAGGGACTTGTCTAAGAAAAAAAAAGCCTTTAGTCAAGCCCACTTAGCGATCGTAACGTCAATAATTCCAGGTGTTTGCCTTACATTTCCAGACTTGTAACTTTGGCTTTCGTTGCGTTGCGTTGACAGCATTTCCCGCCCGGTCTTGATGCAGGCGTCGGCAATCATTGAGGAAATGCCTGATCAGAAAGTTGACTGGGGTGGGGGGGGCTTCAACATGGGGTTAACGCCCGTGCCAGAAGAAAAACGGCTGGTGGGGGCTACATATTCCCTTTTTGTCTCGGATTTTTCGCGCCCATGGCGTCCGCCGCCTCCGATTTAACGCTACAAGCCAAGCACACTCCGGTCCTCTTAGAGGAGGTCATGCAATGGCTTGCGCCCAGATCGGGCGGGGTTTATTGCGATGCCACCTTGGGATTCGGCGGACATGCTGAAGAGATTTTGAACCGCTCGGCGCCGGACGGGCGGCTGATTGGTCTCGACCGCGATCCGGCGGCTTTGGCCTCAGCGCGCCAACGCTTGGCCCCGTTTGGCGATCGGGTGACGTTTGTGCACGCGCCGTTTTCGGACCTGCCACAGGCGTTGGATCGTTTGGGTGTGGCGGCGTTGGACGGATGTTTGGCTGACCTGGGTGTGTCGTCCATGCAATTGGATGAAGGTGAGCGCGGCTTTTCGTTTCGGCGGCCGGGACCCTTGGACATGCGGATGGATCCCACGCGGGGCGAATCGGTGGCGGATCTGTTGGGCCGGCTTGATGAGGAATCGCTGGCGGTATTGATTCGCGAGCTGGGCGAGGAGCGGCATGCGCGCGGCGTGGCGCGACACATTTTGCGTGCACGCGATGCCAATGAATTGAACAGCACGGGCGACCTGGCTGCTGCGGTGGCGCGCGGGGTGCCGCGACGGGAACATCACAAAGACCCAGCCACGCGTACCTTTCAAGCGCTGCGCATGGCGGTGAACGATGAGCTAGGGCAGCTGGAACAGTTTTTGGCAACGGCACCTGCCAAGCTGGCGGTGGGCGGGCGGTTGGTTTTGATTAGCTTTCACTCGCTGGAAGACCGCATGGCCAAACGCAAGTTCAAGGCGTTGGCCGACGCGTCCGTGCGGGCGCCCAGCGATCCGGCGGTTCGCATTTTGACAAAGAAGGTGGTGGTGGCGGCCGAGCCTGAGCGCCTTGCGAACCCGCGCTCGCGATCAGCGAAACTGCGGGCGGTGGAAAAGGTGGAGGCGGCATGAGTTTGGCTGAGGCGGCTGACACCCCGCGATCCGGCAGCGATGAAAGGCGTAGGTTGTTCACGGGGGCGCACGCGCCGGTCAGTGATGCAGACGCGCGGCGTAGGCGACCGGGCACCGGCGTGGCGTGTTTGATTTTGCTGGGGATCACCTTGGGCGCTTTGGGGCACGTGGCGGTGCATCTGAAGCACTACGAAGTGGCGCTGGCTTTGGGGCAAGCGCGACGCGCGCGTTCAGCGCTTGAAGAGCGACGGCGGCAGCTGTCGTTGGAGATTGGCGTTTACAAAGATCCCATGCGCGTGATGGATGTGGCGCGCGAAAAGCTGGGGCTGTCGCAACCTTCGGCGGCTGACATCGTGCCCGCGGCGCAGCTGCGTGAACGCTTGGCCATGCGCGCGGCCAGCCCGGACCACAACACCGCATCTCAAGCTAGCCACAACGCCTCGCCTGCACCTGTTGTCAGGCCGCAAAGCGAACAAGAGTCACAAGAGGAACCTGAAGGCGAGGCCTTGGCGCCTCTCGACGACGAAGGGCAGGCGCTGTAATGGTCAGCAAATGGACGCGCGCGCGGATTGTCATTTGCGGGCTTTTGTTCGCTGTGATGGCGCTGTGGGTGGCGCGCCAAGCGTGGAGCCTGCAGGTTGTTCAAAGCGAACGTTTGAAGGAATTTGCCGACCAGAACTATCTTAAGTCGATTCAAATTCCTCCCAGCCGGGGCCGCATTTTGGATCGCACGGGCAAAGAGCTGGCGGCCACCGCGCACGTGGATTCTGTGTTTGCCAACCCGCGCGTGCTGGCGCATGTAAAACCCGATCCCGCGCCCGCGCTGGCCAAAGCGCTGCAGATGGATCTGCGCGAGGTGAGGCGCAAGCTCCACTCGAAGCGCTACTTTGCCTGGATGAAGCGCCGGGTAACCCCTGATGTGTCGGCGGCCGTGCGCGCGCTTGCGCTTCCTGGTGTGAACTTTCGCCCCGAACCGCGCAGGTTTTATCCTCTGCGTACTGTGGCCGCCACCGTGGTGGGGCAATCGGGTTCAGATGGCAAAGGTCTAGAAGGCATCGAACTGCAGTACGATGCCGTTTTGCGCGGACGCGCCGCCACCTTGCTAGGCGTGAAGGATGCGTTGGGGCGTGAACTCTTGGTGGATGGCGCTGTGGATTCCAGTGACGTGGCCGGGCACGATGTGGTGCTGTCACTGGATGCGTACCTTACGTTGGTGACCGAAACGGCGCTGAACAAAGCCGTGCAAGAGCACAACGCGAAGGCGGCGATGGCGGTGATGATCGACGTGCCCACGGGGCAGGTGTTGTCGATGGTGTCTTTGCCCACGCTGGATCCCAACAATCCCGCGGGCGCCGCTGAGCGGGGCGCGCGCAACCGCGTGATCACCGATGCGTTCGAGCCGGGATCAACCATGAAGACGTTTACGTTTGCCGCGGCTCTTGACGCCGGCAAATTGCGGCCCGACGAAATGTTCGATTGCGAAATGGGGCGCATGAAGGTGGGCAAATACACCATCAGAGACACGCATCCCATGGGGGCGGCCACAGCGGCCGAAGTGTATCAGCAATCAAGCAACATCGGCACTGTGAAGGTGGGGCGGCGTGTGGGCAGGGACAAGCTGAATGAAACGCTGCGTGCGTTTGGCTTTGGATCACGATCGGGCATTGCCCTGCCGGGCGAGCGCTATGGTGTTGTGCGGCCGGTAGAGCGTTGGGGGGACATCGGCTTGGCCACCGTGGCGTTTGGTCAGGGGCTAACGGCCACGCCACTACAGATCACGGCGGGCTTCGCGGCGGTGGCGGCGGGCGGCTTGTATCGGCCGCCACACATTGGATTGCGCGTGGTGGACGGCGAAGGGCACGCAAAAGCGCTTGTGCCTGAACAGAAGCAACGACGGGCCATTTCGGAAAAAGCGGCGCGCCAATTGTTGGAGATCATGGCCGGCGTGCCCACGCCCAAGGGCACGGCCAAGTTGGCGGCGGTGCCCGGGTACCGGGTGGCGGGAAAAACCGGCACGGCGCAAAAAGTCTCGGGCGGCCGCTACGATCCTGACAAGTGGCTGGCGTCGTTTGTGGGCATTGTGCCGGTGGAAGATCCGCGGCTGGTGATCTCGGTGTTCATCGATGAACCCAACCCGATTCACTTGGGCGGCAAGGTGGCGGCGCCTGTGTTTCGCGAAATCGCGGAGGCGGCTTTGAAGTATCTGAACATCTCGCCCTCGCATCCAGAGGAAATCACGGAGGAGCCGCTGATGGCCGCGCATGCGGCGCGCTACGACGACGACATTCCCAGTGAAGGCTTTGGCAGCGACGCGTATGTGTTAAGCGACGAAGAGTTCTTTCCGCTCGACCCCGAGCGCCCCGAGCTGGAACAAAACATTATGGTTAGCGTGCCGAACTTTTCGGGTACCAGTTTGGCGCAGGCGTTGCAGCAGGCGCAAAACTTGGGTTTGGAATTGGTGCCACAGGGCTCAGGGGTGGCCTTCGATCAAACCTTGGCGCCTCTGCGTCAGGTGCCACGGGGCACGTCTGTGCGTGTGTCTTTCCGTCCGGGAGGGTAAATAGGCGCTGTGACCCGCAACCTTGTTTCGCTGCGAGATCTACTTTTGGGCTTGGCCGATGCCGAATCCGTGCCCGAGCTGCGTGTGGGGCGCGTGCGAGACGATTCACGTGCGGTGGCGGCGGGCGATGTCTTCGTGGCGGTTGGGGGGCATCAGCAAGATGGGCGTCGGTTCGTGGATGACGCTTTGGCGCGCGGGGCGGCGGCTGTGATTTCAGATGCGTCGCCGGTGGTGCGGGCAGAGCTGCAAGCGGCGGCTCGGGCGGCGGGCGCCGCGTTTGTACATGTGTCAAACGCGCGGGCAACGCTGGGACATATGTTGTCGCGTTGGCATGGGGCGGCCGAGCGCTTGCGGTTGTTGGCGGTTACCGGCACCAACGGCAAAACCACCATCACGTATCTTGTGGAAGCCATGCTCAGTGCGGCGGGGCGCAAACCAGGCGTGTTGGGAACGGTGACGTATCGCTATGGCGGCCATTCGCAGCCAGCGCCGCTCACCACGCCGGGCGCGGCGCTGCTGCATGAATGCCTTTCCAGCATGGCAAACGCGGGTTGTAGCGATGTGGTGCTGGAAGCCTCTTCACATGCTTTGCACCAAGACCGGCTTGCGGGCTGCGAGTTCGCGGTGGCCGCGCTTACCAACGTGACGCAAGACCATCTGGATTATCACGGCACGATGGCCGCGTATTTCGACGCAAAAGCGCGCTTGTTTTCTGAGCTGCTGTCGCCGCAGGGCACGGGTGTTGTGTTTGTGGATCGAGACGATGGCCAACAGATGGCGAGCCACGTGCGCGGCAAATTGTTGCGCTTGGCCACCGATGCACAGGCTGCGGGGCGCGCTGATGTGTGGGTGGGGCCTCGGCGGCTTGATGGCAATGGCGTGGTGGCCACTGTGCAAACACCATGGGGGCCGCTTGATGTGCGTTCACGCTTAGTGGGTGATTACAACCTGGCGAATTTGGTGTTGGCCATGGGCATGGCGCTGGGCGCCGAGGTGCCTTTGAGTGCCATCGCTGCGGGGATTGAGGCTTTGCCCGGTGTGCCTGGTCGGCTTGAAGTGGTAAACAACGAAGAGGGCGTGCTGTGCGTGGTTGATTACGCACACACACCTGATGCGCTTGAGCGGGCGATCGGCGCGTTGAGGCCCTTGACGGCGGGGCGTTTGATTGTGGTGTTTGGTTGCGGCGGCGATAGAGACAACAGCAAGCGCCCGCTCATGGGTGCGATCGCGGGACGCTTGGCCAATGTGGCCGTGGTGACGTCTGACAACCCGCGCACGGAAGACCCCGCGTCGATCATCAATATGGTTTTGCAAGGCCTGCAAAGCACCGCGCTGCCGAATCGCACTTTGCAAACCGGCCTGCAAACCGGCCTAGATGGCTACGCGGTAGAGCCTGATCGCCGCGCCGCCATCGCAAGCGCCATCGCCATGGCCAAGCCAGGTGACACGGTTTTGATCGCTGGCAAAGGTCACGAGGATTATCAGATTCTAGGCACCGAAAAAATTCACTTCGACGATCGCGAAGAAGCGCGCGCGGCATTTGCGAAGCGCGCAACGGGAGACATTTCATGACGCCACAGAAACGGCCGTTGTCGTGGTTGGGGCAAGCCGCTGAAGGTCAATGGCTGGTGCCGCCCTCGGCGGACGCTACGTTTTCGGGCGGCGCCATCGATAGCCGCAACGTGGGCCGGGAGGCGGCGTTTTTCGCGATCAAAGGCGAGCGGGTGGACGGCTTTCACTACTGTGCGGCCGCAGCCACCGCTGGCGCTTCGGTGGTGGTGGTGCCCACCAACAGAGGCGTGCCCGAAGGCATGGCGCAAACGCCCGTGCTGGCAGTGGACGATCCCGTGACGGCGTTGGGGCGTTTGGCGCAAGCGGCGCGCAGCGCTTTTGCGGGTCGTGTGGTGGCGGTGACAGGCTCGAATGGCAAAACCACCACGAAAGAGTTGATTGCCGCCGCGCTGGCGGGGGCAGGCGGCGTGTGCAAAACACCCGGCAACTACAACACCGACGTGGGCTTGCCGCTGACCGTTTTGGGTGCACAGGGGCACGAAAAATTCTGGGTGCTGGAAATGGCGATGCGCGCGCGCGGGGAGATCGCGTACTTGTCGAACTTGGCGCAGCCGCATGTGGCGGTGGTTACCAACATCGGCGCTGCGCACTTGGAACGTTTGGGATCGTTGCAAGGGATCGCCGAAGCCAAGGGCGAAATCTTCGAGGGCCTTGTTCCTGAGGGTGTAGGGCTGATTCCTGATGGCGAACCCTTGCTGTTGCCTTCCGTGCGGTTTTTGCCACCGTCGCGATGCTGGCGCTTTGGCACGCGCGTGGGGGGCGGGCCGGGGCTAGCGGTCACCATCTTGGATTGCATTGGCGCCGGCGCCGCGGGAAGCGTGGTTCGCTATGCGGTGGCGGATCAACCTGTGCTCGTGAATTTGCCGCTGTCCGGCCTGCACAACGCCATCAACGGCGGCATTGCTTTGGCGGTGGCGGTGGCGCTGGGTTTGGATCCGCAAGCCGCTGCCCGTGGGCTTGAGCAAGTGGAATTGCCGCCCCACCGATCGCGTCCCTTGGCGTTGGGCCAGCGGGTGGTGCTGGACGATTGCTACAACGCCAACCCTTCATCCATGATGGCTGCGTTGGTTACAGTGAGGGCTGGGGCCAAAGGCAGTGGGCGATCGTTTGCCATTTTGGGCGATATGCTTGAGGTGGGGCAAAGCGAAGTGGCGATGCACGAAGAGCTGGGGCGCAAGGCTGCGGAGGCAGGGCTCGCCGGGATTGCCACGGTAGGCCCACTGTCGAAGCATGTGGCGTCAGGCGCGCGGGCGGCTGGTATGGCTGCCGATCGTGTGTTCGAGACGGACGATCCCACGGAGGCGGCGCGCACACTGGCCGCCTGGACGCAACCGGGCGATTGGATCTTGGTCAAAGCGTCTCGGGGTGGTCGGCTTGAACGCGCGGTCACGGCGCTGCAAACGTTGTGGGCCGATTCGGCTACGGAAGATCAGTCGGAAAACCAGGCGCAAGCTCAGTCGGAAAATCAGGGGAAAGTTTAACGAGCCCTGCGGGGCTTGGGAGCGAACATGCTGTTTCATTTGTTTCAACTGCTGCGCGAAGATTTTCGCTTCCTAAATGTGTTTCGCTACGTGTCCACCCGCATGGGTTTGGCCACTTTAACCTCGTTGGTGATCACCTTTGTGGTGGCGCCTTGGTTCATCAAGCGCGCGCGCGAACGGCAAATAGGCGAAGTGATAAGGGCCGATGGTCCGGCGTCTCATGCCAGCAAAACCGGCACGCCGACCATGGGGGGCTCGGTGATCATCTTGGCGCTGTCGTTTGGCACCCTGTTGTGGTGCGATCTTTCCAGCACGTTGGTGTGGCTATCGCTGTTTGTCACCGTGGGCTACGGGATCGTAGGTTTCGTCGACGACTACATCAAGATCGTTCACAAAAACAAAAAAGGCGTGCCTGGCCGAATCAAAATTTTGTTTCAGGCGATCATTGGCGGCGTGGCGGTTTCGTGGCTGCTGGCCAGCGACGCGTTGGATCCCAGCATACGCTTGCAATTGGTGCTGCCGCTGGTGAACGTGGAACGGTTTTCCCCCGAGCTGCCGTTGTTGGCCTACATCGCTTTTGGTTTGTTCGTGGTTGTGGGCACGTCAAACGCCGTAAATCTCACCGATGGCTTGGATGGCTTGGCGATTGGGCCTGTGATCATTTGTTCGTTTACCTTCATGTTTCTCTGCTACGCCGTGGGCACGGTGTTGCGCGACTTCAACATCGCCAACTATCTGGGGCTTGCGCACGTGCAAGGGGCCGGCGAGTTGGCGATCTTCTGCGGCGCCATTGGCGGCGCGGGCATCGGCTTCCTTTGGTACAACACGCACCCGGCCCAAGTGTTCATGGGTGATGTGGGTGCGCTGGCCTTGGGTGGGGCGCTGGGGTTTGTGGCTTTGGCCATCAAAACCGAAATGTCGCTGCCGGTCATTGGCGGCGTGTTCGTGGCAGAAGCTATCAGCGACATCATTCAGGTGGGGTATTACAAGCGCACCAAACGGCGGGTGTTCCTGATGGCACCCATTCACCACCATTTCGAGAAGCTGGGCTGGCCCGAGTCGCGAATTGTGGTTCGCTTCTGGATTGTCTCGTTCATCTGCGCCACGCTTGGTTTGGTTGTCACTTTGAAAGTCCGGTGACGTAGGCCGGCCGGCCATGGCGAATTACTGGACCCCGACGATCAAGTGTTGCAACGTGATTCCATATTGTAAGTTGGCGCATGTCGGAACCTGAGCTTCAAGGCAAACGGGTGCTCGTGGTGGGTCTGGGCCGTTCGGGTCAGGCTGCCGCCAAGTTGTGCGCCGCACGCGGCGCATCGGTAACGGTCACCGACAGCCAAGCGGCCGAGAAGTTGACTGCGGCTTTGGCCACGTTGTCGCCCAACATCTCGCAAGAGGTGGGTGGGCACAAGACCGAGACGTTTTTGGCTTCGGATCTCATTGTTCTGTCACCTGGCGTGCCGCATGGGCCCGAGATTCAAGCCGCTTTGGACGCGGGTGTTCCGGTCACCGGCGAAATGGAGCTGGCTTCGCGCTTTTCCAAGTCCACCATCGTTGCGATTTCGGGCACCAATGGGAAATCCACCACCACCACTTTGTGTGGGGTGATGCTCAAAGGCACCGGCCGCCCCACGTTCGTGGGTGGCAACTTGGGCACGCCGTTGTCCGAAGCGATTGGCAGCCCCGCCACGGATTTGGGCGGCTTGTGCGTGCTGGAAGTGTCGTCGTTTCAAGCGGAAACTTTCGAGCGTTTTCGCCCGCAAGTTGGGGTGTTGCTCAACATCTCGCCGGATCACCTTGATCGTTATGCCACCGGACTTACAGGCTATGTGGCGGCCAAGGCTCGCTTGTTTGCAGCGCAGCAGGAAAGCGATTTTGCGGTGATGAACCTTGACGATCCGCTGGTGGCGGAGGTGGCCCGCCGGGTGCGCGCGCACTGGATTGCCTTTAGCACGCAACAGGCGGTCACCGAAGGTGGTTGGGTGCAGGGCGATAGCTTGTGCATTCGGGTGCCGGGCGGCGAAGTGGAGCGCTATCCCGCGGACAACCCACGGCTCGTGGGGCGGCACAACCAGGAGAACGCGTTGGCGGCGATGTTGGCCGCGCGGTTGGCCGGCGCCTTGCCCGCGGAAGTGCATCGCGGCCTTTTGAATTTCCGCCCGTTGCCTCACCGCATGGAATTGGTGGCACAGCTCGATGGGGTTCAGTACTTTGACGATTCCAAAGGCACAAACGTAGGCGCGGCAGTGGCGGCATTATCAGGTTTTCCACGCCCCGTAGTGCTGATCGCGGGCGGCCGCGACAAAGGGGGCAGCTACGCACCCTTGGCCGATGTGATGGCACGCGTGGGCCGTGGCGCTGTGCTAATCGGCGAAGCGGCTGACGCTATGGAGGCCGCCTTGGCGCCGGTGGTGCAGGTACAACGGGCCGATTCCATGGACGAGGCGGTTCGCAAGGCGGCCGCCCTCGCTCAAACCGGTGACGCTGTGGTGTTGAGCCCGGCTTGTTCAAGCTACGATATGTTCAAGGACTACGCTGACCGCGGCGAAGCGTTTGCCCGCACCACCCGGGCCTTGGAACAAGAGCTCGAAGAATCAGGTAGCGAGCCTCACCGCGTGACGCCGAAGGATCCGCGACCATGAGCCGCACGGGCGGCATGCGGGCGGCCGTGGGCTCGGGGCCTGTCTCCATCGCGGCCCCTCGCAACAAGTGGCTGCGCTGGCTGCTGCCCGAACGCATGGCCGCGCCCTGGTCGCAATGGGTGCGCAGCGTGGTGCCGTCACGCGGTCCCGATCGTTTGCTCTGCGGCGCGGTGTTGTGTCTGTGCGCTTTGGGCGTGGTTATGGTGTTTTCGGCAGGGGCGGTTTTTGCGGCCAAACGCTATGGAGACTGGACGTACTTTCTCAAGCGGGAAACCCTATACGCTGTGATGGGGCTGATGGCTTTTGCCTTTGCGCTGCGCACCGATTACGTGCTTTACCGCAGGCTCACGTACCCCATGTTGTTTGGCAGCTTTGTGTTGCTGGTGGCGGTGTTGGTGATTGGCTCGCGCGCGGGTGGGGCCATTCGCTGGTTTCGAATAGGGCCACTATCGTTTCAGCCTTCAGAGGTGGCGAAGTTTGCTCTGATCGTTTACTTGGCGGCGCTGCTTGCGCGCAAAGCCGAGAAGGTAAAGCAGCTTTGGGTGGGCTTTTTGCCGCCCCTGATTGTGACGGGCGCGCTGATGTTGCTGCTGCTCAAGCAACCTGATTTGGGCACGGCGGCGATCTTTGGTGTGGTGTCCTTAACCATGTTGTTCGTGGCGGGCACGCGCACAAGCTATCTGATTCTGTCGATCTTGCTGGCGGCGCCAGTAGGGTGGAAGTTGATCGTAGGCACGCCTTGGCGCATGCGGCGCATGTTGGCGTTCTTTGATCCCTTCGGTCATCGGCGGGACGCGGGTTATCAAATTTCCGAATCGCTGATCAGCATTGGTTCGGGGGGGCTGTGGGGCCAGGGCTTGGGTGAAGGCCGGCAAAAATTGTTCTTTTTGCCCGAAGCCCACACGGATTTTATTTTGGCCGTGGTGGGGGAAGAGTTGGGTTTTGTGGGCGTCATGTTGGTTTTGCTGCTGTTCTCGGTGCTGATCTGGCGCGGCTTTGTGGCCGCTTCGCGCGCACGCGACGCCTTTGGCGCTTACTTGGCGTTTGGGCTTACCACCGTGTTTGGGCTCCAAGGCCTCATCAACATGGCGGTGGTGATGAACCTTGTTCCCACCAAGGGTTTGACCTTGCCGTTTGTCAGCTACGGCGGCTCATCATTGATTGTCAGCATGTTTGCCGCCGGCGTGTTGGGCAACATCTCAGCGCGAAATCCTGAACCCCGCCGGGGCGAATCCATCTTGGCAGGCTGGCATTTTGTGCTGTGGCCGTGGGGTGGTGGCAACCGGCGCTCAGACAAAGCCGTAAAAGTTGTGGTTGAGACAGGGCGGCCCCGCAAGCCGTCAGCGGTTGCGCCCGCACGTCAGGCCGAGGAAACCGTTTGAGGTTGATTGTCGCGGGGGGCGGCACGGGCGGGCATCTTTATCCTGGCCTTGCGGTGGCCGACGAAGTTCGACGGCGCGGTGGCGATGTGTTGTTTGTGGGCACGTCCCGCGGCATTGAAGCCCGCGCGGTGCCCGCCGCTGGTTACCCGCTAGAGCTTCTGCACGTGAGCGGGCTTAAACGCATGGGCGTTGTGGGCACCGCAAAGGGTTTGTCGCGTTTGCCTGTGGCCGCTTGGCAATCGCTAAAAATCATCCAGCGCTTTGCGCCCACCTGTGTGCTTGGCGTGGGTGGCTACGCTTCGGGGCCATTGGTGATGATGGCCGCACTTCGCCGCATACCCACGGCGCTGCAGGAACAAAACAGCGCGGCCGGATTCACAAACCGCAGCTTGGGGCGATTCGCTCGCAAAGTGTTTCTAGGCTTTCCGGAAGCCGCGTATGCTTTTGCGCCTTCAAAGTGCGTACATACCGGCAACCCTGTGCGCGCAATGTTCGAGAGCACCGCACCAGCCGGGGCTTCGCCGGGCGGCCGGGGACTTCTGGTGGTGGGCGGCAGCCAAGGCGCACGCGCGGTAAACGATTTGATGGTGCAGGCGCTGACCCTCATGGCCGCATCGGGCGTGCGACCCCAGGTGTTGCATCAAGCGGGCAAGGCCGACGCCGAACGCATCACGGCCGCCTATGAACAGGCGGGCTTGGCCAACACGGTCACCGTGCAAGCGTTCATCGACGACATGCCTTCGGCCTACGCGGGGGCCGATCTGGTGATCGGTCGTGCGGGCGCCTTGACGCTGGCCGAACTGGCAATCGTGGGCCGTGCGTCGCTGCTGATTCCGCTTCCCACCGCCGCCGACGACCACCAAACCCGCAACGCCCGAGCCTTTGCGGCTACGGGCGCCGCCGTCGTATGCCTTCAAGCTCAAACCACAGGCGCGTCGTTGGCCGCGGAGATCTCGGCGCTGGTTGGGGACGGGCAGAAGCTGGCGCGCATGGCCGCTGCTTGCCGCACCTTGGCTCGGCCCCGGGCGGCGGCGCACATTGTGGATGAGTTGGAGGCTTTGGGAGGGGCGCTGGCTGGGAGTGAAAAACGCCCGGGCGTGCCCTAAGCGATGTTTGCACGCAATACGCAGATTGCGTACAATTGGATCTTTGGGGACAAGCATCATGCCAAAGCACACAAGCGTAACCTTGGGTGATCATTTCCAAAACTTCGTGGACACCAGGGTGGACAGTGGCCGTTATGGCTCTGCCAGTGAGGTGATCCGAGACGCGCTCCGACTGCTGGAACAAAAAGACCGGGAGGAAGAAGCCAAGACTTCTGCACTCCGCGCTGCGATCGAGAAGGGCATTAACAGTGGTCGTGCGAAGGACTCGAGTATGCAAAGTGTTCTAGCCGCCGCTGACCGTCGCCGGGTGTGATGGTTGGTTTCTACCTGACGGAGGTTGCGCACGAGGACCTCGTGGACATAGCGGTCTATACGTTTGACCGCTGGGGCGGGGAGCAGGAGCGGCTTTACGTTGCCGCGCTGTTCACGTGCTTCAGTGAGATTGTCGAGAACGACAAACTGGGACGTGCCTGCGACGATCTAGGTGAAGGGCTACGTCGAGTCGGGCAGGGCAGCCACATCGTTTACTTTCGCAAGGTAGGCGACGAGATTGAAATTGTGCGTATTCTTCACAAACGAATGCTTCCCGAAAAACATCTGAAATTCTGATTTGCGGGCCCGACGTTTGGCTGGTGGGTCGATGCGCTTGGCCGCACGTTCGGCGCTGGTTGGCGACGGGCAGAAGCCGGCGCGAATGGCTGCGTCTTGCCGCACCTTGGCTCGGCCCCGGGCGGCGGCGCACATTGTGGATGAGTTGGAGGCTTTGGGAGGGGCGCTGGCTGCTAATATGGGCGCAAAATGAAATCCCAAGGCGTCAATTTTCCGGAGCCTGAGCTGATGGGTTCGAGCTCCGACAGGGTCACCAGCGTAACCTCCGCGTCGCCTCGGCCTGGTGGCGTTCCCCGCGTCATGGTGCATGTTGTCGCTTACAACGCTGCATCAACGCTTTCGCGGGTCTTGGACCGCATTCCTCATACCCTGCGTCCCCTGCTCACTGAGATCTGCGTCTTTGATGATGCATCAAGCGATGACACCTTTCTCGTGGGCCACGGCTACAAGGCCACGCGGGACATGCCCATGTTGAAGGTGTTTCGAAACGCTCAGAATCAAGGGTATGGCGGCAATCAGAAGCTGGGATACCTATACGCCATCGAGAACAAGTTCGATTACGTGGTTCTCCTTCATGGTGACGGGCAATATGCTCCCGAAGCCATGGAGAATCTGCTGAACCCACTCATCAAGGGCGAAGCAGAGGCCGTTTTTGGATCTCGCATGTTGGACGAAGGCGCTGCCCGCCGTGGGGGCATGCCGCTTTACAAGTTCATCGGGAACAAAATTCTAACCAAGGCTCAAAATTCGCTGCTTGAGATGCAGCTCTCTGAATTTCATTCGGGATACCGAGCGTACTCTGTCGCGGCGTTGAAGCGACTTCCCTTCGTTCAAAACAGCGACGACTTCCATTTTGATACGCAGATCATTATCCAGCTGAAAGCGGCTGGCATGCGGATCAAGGAAGTTCCCATCCCCACATACTACGGCGGCGAAATCTGCCACGTGAACGGGATCAAATACGCCCGCGATGTCATGAAGAGCGTTATGGAATATCGTGCTCACCGCGCGGGTCTGGTTCGACGCCCGGAATATGAGCATGCGCCTGTGCCCGAGTACATGGAGAAACATTCCACATACTCGAGTCATCGCCGAATTGTTGATGCCGTGCAGCCCGGCTCTCGTGTGCTTGACGTGGGCTGCGCCAATGGCCACCTTGCTCGCGCTCTGCGCGCCAAAGGGTGCGAAGTCATAGGTGTGGATGCGCACCCATCGGCTGAGGCTGAAGCTATTTGTAGCCGGCACTATGTTGCTGATTTAGAAGACCAGTCGTGGGAGCCAGAAGAAAAAGACTTTGACGTGATTTTGTTTGCAGATGTCCTCGAGCATCTCCGCAACACCGGCATTCTCAACCGATGTCGACAGTGGTTGCGGTTCGGGGGGAACATCATCGCTTCAACAGGCAATGTTGCCCTTTGGTTTATGCGGCTCTCATTGCTCACGGGACGTTTCCGATACGCCCCTCGCGGCATCTTGGATGAGACGCACGTTAAACTTTACACACGGGATACTTTTCGTGAACTGATCGAATCCGCGGGTTTCACCGTAACAAGCGAGGATTGGACAGTGATACCTTTAGAGAAGCTGGCGGAGTCCTTGCCAGCGCTTCAAAAACCTACGTCGATTCTGGACACAATCCAATACCAGATGGCTCGGCAATGGCCGGGGCTGTTTGCTTATCAGGTCGTGCTGCAAGCTGAACCAGGTCGAGTCAAGCACCACACTTGAGTGCCCCACCATCACTGCCCTCGCAGGGGCTCCCACGTGCCAACAACGAAATCCCAGGCTTGTTGCGCGTAAGGTCCGCTGCGCGGAAAAAACGCATAGAGGCCGATGATCAGCGCTCCGGACAAGAGTGCGGCTGGAACGATGGTTCTAAGGTCTTTTTGCGATGTGAAAACGGCCCACACGAATAGGCCCAGGACGGCGATGGCCAAAGGAGCTACGGCCCATACGCCGTCCAAGCCTACAAGTGTTCCCAAAGAGTGAACGCTGCGGCCACTGGCCAATAGGCGAAAAGCCAATTCGTAAAGGGGGTTTTGCAAACGTTCTGGCCAATGGGGATAAGTGACGACGGCCGACGTGTACACGATGAGTCCCACCACCACTGCAGCCAATGAAGCGACTTTGGTGGTGGTGCGTTTGAAGGCGGCCGTCAGCCCTGCGGAGGCAAGCCAACCCGCAAAGGGCAGCGACACCGTGAGGTACCTGGGGCCAACGCACCAGCCTCCCCGAGCCATGTAGGGATCAAGAGAGCTCAAAAACAGCAGGTACCCCAAAAACACGGCAAGACAAAGCCCTGCTTCTTTTCCGGCTTTTTCGCGCCACTTGGGATCACGGAATATGGCGAAGGCGCCAACAAATGCCAGCAGAACCCAGGGGGCGAGCACAAACAGTCCGTTTGACGGCATGAACGTTGTGCTGAAGGCGGACGTTGAGCTAAGCCCAACAATCCCCATGAAGCCTTTGCGTGTCACTTGGTCTACGGAAAAATGGTAACCCGTGCGCAGCGGGCTCCCAAAGCAGATGGTGTGGTAAATGCCCAACCCGATCACTATGGGGGCGGCGCCAAGGGTGGCGAACAAAACGTTCTTCACTACCGAGCGGCCGAACAACACCACGTAGATTCCAATGAGGGCCGAAGCCACCGCCGATTGGTAGTCCATCATCACGGCCGCCGCGGCAAAGAAGCCTACCGCGCTTGCTGCCAACGACGGTCGCTCTGTTCGCTGCCGCACCAAGTGCACGGCTGCCACGAAGGCGGCCCCTGCACAAACCGCCGCCAACTGGTGAGACATGAAAAGAATGCCATAGACCCAAGCCGGCGAAGCCAGAGCGTATGCGACTGTGGCTGTACGTCGGGCGGCCACGTCGTCAGTGAAATGCGCCGTCAGCCGGAAAAAGAAGGGCAGAAAGAGCAAAGCAGGCACAGTGACAGCGAATACGCGAAAAGCCCATGTGGCGGCTTTGATGCTTGTGGCACCAAGCGCCTTCGACACCACATGAACCGGGACGGCTAGAAATGACGGGCCAGGCGCCTTGTTCGGATATTGTTTGCCATCGGGACCGAAGGACGTGTCGAACTGCGACGTCATGTCAGAGCGGCGCTCATCAAGCCAAAAATGTCCTTTGTCCACCATCTCCTGAGTCTGCAGGAGACGAGGCATTTCGTTGGCGCTGCGAAGTTTGTCGAAATAGGGGAATGCGTAGAGGTAAACGAGGGCAAAAACCCCGAAGGGCAGCCATCCTAAATGAGACGGCAGGGCTGAGCGGAAACTTGGTCGGTGAGACGAAATCACGGCGATCCCTCTCCTATCATATTTGGCTGTTAAGGGCGTAAGCCTTCTAAACGTGTGCCGTGTCCGTTGCCGGCTTTGCAGCGCCGTGCTCAACCTGATTCTTTGGCGTTGCGCTCCCGCAACCACCGCCGTTTGTCATCCTCCAACACGCTAAGCGTGGCTTGCATGAGCGCACGCTGCTCAACTGACAGATCCCCTGCGCGCTCGATTGTCCTCCTCGTGGCGTACTGCTATCAGGAGCGTCATTGTTACCATGCGTCTTCTGCTAAAATGCCCGCGATTTGGCATGCTCCCAATTCGATGAGGTCTAGGATCGCCAGTAAATGCCCACGCGCTGGCACGCTTGTGCTGGGGCTGCTTGTGATCGGCCTTACGGGCCGTTTGGCTCTGGCGTCAGGGTTTGTGCTTTACGACCAAACCGCCGCTGCCCTCGCGCAAGGATCTGCCGTGGTGGGTGGGGTGCAAGACGCATCCGCCAACTGGTTCAACCCCGCGGGTCTGGCGTTCGGGCGGCAGGCGTCGGTTTCCGGCACCTTGGGTTTGGCGGCGGCTCGCTCGACTTTTTCCCCGGAAGAAGGGGCTCGCGTGCGCGGAAACGCACGCCCTCAGGTGGTGCCCAACGCCTTCGCGGCGCTGCCGGTTTCGCAACGGTTCACTCTGGGTCTGGGCATCTTTGCGCCCTACGGGTACGCCGTTGGTTGGCCCGAGGATTGGTTGGGGCGCGAAAAAGCCATTGCGGTGCGCGTGGCCGTGGTCGCTATGAATCTCAACCTCGCTTGGCGGCTTTCCAATCGGCTTTCGTTGTCGGTGGGCGCCAGCCCCCTTTATGGCAGTGTGAAGTTCGCCGTGGGGCTGCCCGCCGATTTGGGCAGTCGAGGCGATTTTGAGGGCAGCGGTTGGAACTGGCAGGGAAATCTGGGCGTGATGTGGAAGGCGATTGCCAATGTGCTGAGCGTGGGGGCCAGCTACCGTGGCTTCAACCATCAAGGGCGTAGCCGCTTGAATCTGCAAGGGCAGGCCAAGTTCGATGTTAGCAACCCCACACTTGCACAAACGTTCATGGATCAATCGGCGCGCGCGTCGCTCGCGTTGCCCGACATCTTTTCGGTGGGAACAAGCTGGCGGGTGACCCCCACCTGGACGTGGGGATTGCAGGGGGACCTTACGCGCTGGAGCGTGTTTGATCGGTTGGAGATCCGGTTTGAGCAACCCATCACGCCCACGCAAATCATTGAACGCAAAAGCCGCGACGCTTTGAGCTTGCGCAGCGGTGTTGAGTACACCGGCTGGCGTCCCCACATTCCTTTGCGCGCGGGGGTGCACTTCGAGCAAAATACCGCGCGGCCCGCTTCCTTGGCCCCGTCGGCGCCTGATGGCAACCGTGTGGGCTTTTCGCTGGGCGCAGGTTTCGTAGCCCCCGGTGTCTGCCTTGATGTTGGGTATTTGCTGCTGCTGTTGTTGCCCGCGAAGGCCGCGGGGGGCCTTGAGGGGCCTGCGGGCACCTATGCCACGCAGGCACACATGTTTGCACTGACTTTCACAAAAGGCGCACCATGAGACCCTGTCGTTTACGTACGGCAGCGTCAGGCGGCGCTTCGGTTTCGTGATCAGGGTTTCGCTTCATGCCCGTTAAGAAGTAACGGATTCGCGCCGCGTGGACGCAGAGGCTTGTCCAACCCTTGTTTATCCAGGGGTTCGAGCTGGCACAGCCTTTGAATCATCAAGAGGCATGGCAACCATCACACAAAACAGTGGCGCTCCCGTTATCGAGGCGCTCAATGAATTGTTGCGGGGCGAGATCTCAGCGGTTGAAACCTACGATCAAGCTCTGGATCGAATAGACGATGATGTCGCCCTTCGTGCCGACCTTGTGACTTGCCGTACCTCGCACGCGCAGCGAGTCGATAGGCTACGTAGCACCATCACTCAGCTTGGAGGCAGGCCCTCGGAAGGGTCCGGGGCGTGGGGCGCTTTCGCAAAGTTCCTCGAGGGTACAGCCAAGGCGTTGGGAACGAAGGCAGCCGTAACCATGCTGGAAGAAGGGGAAGACCACGGCCTCAAGGAATACCGGGAGAACATCAAGAAGCTTGATGGCGACACCCGCATGCTGGTAGCAAGCGAATTGCTGCCGGCCCAACAACACACTCACGACACCGTTTCGGCGATCAAGCACAGCCTTAGCTAGTCGCGGTTACGATGAGATACGTTGTGCACGTGTTCATGCTGCTGGTGGGTTTGGCATCATTTGCGGGACTTAGCTTCGCTGTGGTTTCCAGCTTGGGAGCCACACCGCCGCCGGAGCGGGTGGCTATGCGTACGGGAGGCCAACGGCACGGGAATTTAGGTTCGAGGGGACATGGGAGGTACCAACCGGCCTTGGCGGGGCATAAGGATCGCTGGGGGGCATCTGGCTCCGCCAAGGCCGTTGGATTTGGGGGGCGCTGGTAAGCGCCAGGAAAGCGCTGGGAACCCAAAAGAAAATAAGGGTTCTTTACAGGCATTTATTTGGTTTGAAACATGCCCTTAACAAGGAAGGCCCTATGATGTGGCACTGAGCCACACATGTCCATCCGGGTCGCCCTGAATCATCAAACGGTCTATAAATACGATCGGCCCATTTATTTGGGCCCTCACGTGGTGAGACTAAGGCCTGCGCCTCATTGTCGAACGCCAATCACTGCCTATTCGCTGAAGGTGTCGCCGGGCGAACACTTCATGAACTGGCAGCAAGATCCGTTCGGCAACTACCAAGCGCGGGTGGTGTTTCCCAAAGCGGCGCGTGAGCTCAAGGTTGAAGTGGATCTGGTGGCCGAGATGACCACCATAAATCCCTTCGACTTCTTCATTGACGAAGCCGCCGAATTCTACCCGTTTGAATATGACCCCGCCCTCGCGCAGGAGTTGGCGCCCTATCGAGAAACGAAATCATGGGGCGGGCGCTTCGCGGATTTTGTAGGTCAAGCCAAAGCGGATCTGGCCAAGCCCGGTCGCCGCAGCATTGATGTGGTGGTGGATTTGAACCGCGCGGTGCAATCGGCACTGAAGTATGACATTCGCATGGAGCCGGGGGTGTTTAGCCCTGAAGAGACGCTTACGCGTGGGCACGGCTCGTGTCGGGATTTTGCGTGGCTGATGGTTCAAGCGTTGCGCCAGATCGGGTATGGCGCGCGCTTTGTCTCTGGCTACTCCATTCAGCTGAAGGCTGACAAAAAGCCTCTGGAAGGCCCTGTGGGGGTGCTGGAAGATTGTACCGACCTGCACGCCTGGGCCGAGGTATTCCTGCCCGGCGCAGGGTGGGTGGGGTTGGACGCCACCAATGGCTTGCTTGCGGCTGAGGGACACATTCCGCTGGCGTGTACCGCCGAGCCTTCCACCGCCGCGGCCGTGTTCGGCACCTTCGGCTGGGATCGTGAACACGAAGACGACAAGCTCAACGAAGAGTTTTCGTTCACCATGCGTGTGCAGCGCATTGAAGACACGCCTCGGTCTACAAAGCCCTACGCGCCCGAACAGTGGGACGCCATCGTGGCGGCGGGGCACCAAGTGGACAAGGTGCTCGAAGCCAGCGACGTACGCCTGACCATGGGTGGCGAGCCCACCTTCGTTTCGGTTGACGATATGGAGGGCGCTGAGTGGAACACGGCGGCCTTGGGGCCTAACAAGGAGCGTCTGGGCAATGAACTTACGCGTCGTTTACACAAACGCTTTGCCCCCGGGGGCCTTTTGCATCACGGGCAGGGCAAATGGTATCCCGGCGAGCCGCTGCCCAGGTGGGCGTACTCAATCTATTTCCGCAGAGACGGTGAGCCGCTATGGAACGACCCAGCGTTGATTGACGACGGCCGCGTTGAGCGCAACCTGGGTCCCGAAGAAGGCAAACTGTTTGTTGACGAACTGGCGCAGCGCCTGGGTGTGGCCAAGGACCACGCCATCGCTGGCTACGAAGATACGTTGTACTATCTGTGGCGCGAACGACGCTTGCCCAGCAACGTCGATCCTTTGGATTCCAAGTTGGAAAACGAGCAAGAGCGTGATCGTTTGCGCCGCGTGTTTGAGCAGGGGCTCTCGCAGGTTGTGGGATACGCGTTGCCTTTGCGGGCCGTGTACGAGACCGATCAGCGCTTTCGCTGGGTGACCGGTAAATGGTTTTTGCGCACCGAACGCATGTACCTGCTGCCGGGCGATAGCTCCATGGGGTTTCGTTTGCCGCTTGATTCCACACCGTGGGCAAGCCCTGGCGATGTGATTTATCAGCACGAAGAAGATCCCACGGCGCCGCGTCGATCGCTGCCGTCACGGCAAGAGTGGGTGCAGCAAATGCGCGCGGTGGGGCCGGCCAAAACCAATGGCCCAACGCCTGTGCCGTCCCCGCGAGGCACATCCGCCGCCAACGTCACCCGCACCGCTTTGTGCGTAGAGCCGCGGGGCGGAATCATGCATGTGTTCATGCCGCCCGCCACGTGCCTTGAAGAGTTCATTGATTTGGTCACCAACATTGAAGACACCGCCCAGGCCTTGCGCATGCCGGTGCGGCTTGAGGGCTATCACCCACCACACGATCATCGTTTGGGCAAGCTTTCGGTGACGCCTGATCCCGGCGTGCTGGAGGTGAACATTCATCCCGCGGCATCGTGGACGGAGCTGGTGGATCACACTCTGGCGCTTTACCAAGAAGCGCACGAAACCCGGTTGGGCACCGAAAAGTTCATGCTCGACGGTCGTCACACAGGCACCGGTGGAGGAAACCACTTGGTGCTAGGCGGCGCCACGCCCATCGACAGCCCGATCTTGCGCAGACCGGATCTTCTGCGCAGTTTGCTCTCGTACTGGATCAATCATCCTTCGTTGTCGTACTTGTTTTCTGGCTTGTTTGTAGGCCCCACAAGCCAAGCGCCCCGCATCGATGAAGCTCGTCACGACGCGCTTGATGAAATCGAAATTGCGTTTGGCCAACTTGATCAATGGGCCTCCAACCCACCGCCTTGGCTTGCCGATCGTTTGTTTCGCAACATCTTGGTTGATGTTACGGGCAACACGCACCGCACAGAGATGTGCATAGACAAGCTCTATAGCCCCGATAGCCCCACCGGCCGCTTGGGCTTGTTGGAGCTACGCGCGTTTGAAATGCCACCCGATCCTCGCATGAGCTGCGCGCAACAGCTTCTGGTGCGGGCCCTGGTGGCTTGGTTTTGGAACGAGCCCTACCGCAAAAAGCTTGTGCGATGGGGAACCTCGCTCAACGACAGATTCATGTTGCCGCACTTCGTGGGGCAAGATTTCGCAGATGTGCTGGATGATCTGAAACACGCTGGTTTTACGATGGATCCGGCGTGGTTTGTGCCCCACCATGAGTTTCGATTTCCGCTTTATGGGCGCACGACCGTTCGCGACGTGGAGCTGCAACTGCGGCAGGCCATTGAACCATGGCATGTGTTGGGCGAAGAAGGGGGTGGCGGTGGCACCGTTCGCTATGTGGATTCGTCGGTGGAGCGCATTGAGATCAAAGTGCGCGGCATGACCGACGCCCGTCACGTGCTCACGTGCAACGGCCGGCGCGTGCCGCTGGCCCCCACGGGCACGCAGGGGGAATTCGTGGCGGGGGTCCGTTACAAGGCCTGGGAGGCCGCCTCGGCATTGCATCCCACCATCGGCGTGCACGCCCCGCTGACCTTCGACCTACTGGACACATGGGCGGGGCGCTCGGTGGGCGGCTGCACCTACCATGTGTCGCATCCGGGCGGGCGCAATTACGATCGCTTTCCCTCCAACGGCCTTGAAGCCGAGGGGCGGCGGGTGAGCCGATTTGTGGCGGCGGGGCACAGCCCGGGGCCGATGGTGGAGCCTGCGCCCGAACCCAACCCACGCTTTCCGCTGACCTTGGACCTGCGTTTCCCGCGGCCATCGTAAGCGGATCGCATCTGCTTGAGCACCACCCTCTAGTGGCGGCCGATGGGGGGAGCGCGCGCTTGTGAGAGGACGCGCGCTGGGTTTTGTGGGAAAACCACGTGATGGCAAAGCTGGGTTTCGCTCTGTGCGTGGCGTTTGTGTTGCCGCTTCTGCAAGCTTGTGGGTCCGATGATGCGGCCTACGAGGGGCCTCGGGTGCCTGTGCGGGTGATGACGCGCAATCTTTACTTGGGCGCCGACATCAGCGGCGTGCTGCAGGCCACCAGCCCGGACGCGGTTCCCGGGTTGGCAGCGGCGTTTTGGGCCGAGGTGTTGCGCAGTGATGTTCCTGGGCGGGCAAAGTTGCTGGCTGATGAGATTGCGGCTACGAAGCCCGATTTGATCGGCCTGCAGGAGGTGGAACTGTTTCGCCGCCAGTCACCCAGCGATTTCGCTACAGCGCCAGGCCTCAACGCCACCGAGGTTGTGTTCGACTTTCTCGCACTCTTGCAAGCGGAGCTTGTGGCGCGAGGCGAACAATACGTTGTGGCTGCCAACCACAGCCTGAGCGACGTCGAGCTACCGGCCACACTGCCCGAGGGCTTGGTGGATCTTCGCATGACGGATCGAGATGTAATCCTTGTCAGACCCGAGGTGGTCTTCACCGCCCCCGTAAACGCCACGTACACCAATTTCTTGTCTGGCAATATAGGCGGCGAGGGGGGGCCGCGGATTGAAATCAAGCGCGGCCATTCCCGGATCGATGTGCAGGTTTCCAACCCCACAGGCATCGCCAGCTTTGTGTTCGGCAACACCCATCTAGAGGTGGGCGGGCTGCTGCGGGCCTATCAAGAGCCGCAAGCCGATGAACTCGTGCGCGTGATTCGCCCCGTGTCGGGGCCCATAATCTTCGCGGGTGATTTCAACAGCCCGGCCGATGGCACCGGCACGCGTAGCTATGGATTCCTGCGCACCGTTTTCAAAGACGCCTACGCCGATTTGAAACCCGGCGACGCTGGCCACACCTGCTGCCTCGACATCTACGCGGGGGATCTGGCCGCGGCTGGGTCACGCATCGACCTTGTGCTCACCCGAGGGGACGTTGTGCCGCTGGACGCCACGATTGTGGGCGGGCCGGCCAAGACCCTCACGGGCATCTCAGCCTCAATTCATTTGGGGGTGGTGATGACGCTGGGGCTTGTGCCTGACGCAGCTCGCTGATCTCCATTTCTCGGTGGCCCGGGCGTGCCCACTTCCGCATAGTTAGCCTGTGTCCGTTTTGACGCGTTATCGCATGTGGGCCCGCACAGGGGTTGTGCTGCTTATTTCGATCGTTCAGGTGCCGCTTGTGGTGGCCGCCGTACACTTTTCTGGGGGGCTCGCCCTGGCCGTGGCCGTGTTCAGCATCGCCTTGTCGCTTCCCATCGTGGGGCAAACGTTGCGCAGCCCGTGGGATCACCGGCCACGATCTGCGCTTCACAAGTACCTTGTCATGTGGCCCTTTTATAGCTGGTGGACGCTGGGCTTGATGTTCTGCTTATTGGCGCCGCCGTTGTTGATCGTGGGCGTGCTATCGCCCTTGAGCACCTCGCAAGCCTTGTTGATTGCCTTGGCCCTCAGCCTGGTGGGCAGCTTTCGCGCTTTGCGCCCGCGGGCCCGCGTGGTGAAAAAGCACCTGCCCCTACCAGGCCTGCCCAAAGCGTTCGACGGCCTAAAGATCGTGCAGCTAAGCGACGTTCACGTCGGGCCTTTCACGCCCGCAACTTTGGTGCGTAAGTGGGTAGCCCGTGCCAACGCTCTGGAACCTGATTTAATCGTGGTCACTGGCGATCTCATAACCACGGGCTCGGAATACATCGAAGCAATGGCCGCCACGTTGGGGCAGCTCAAGGCGCCGTGTGGGGTGTTCGCCTGTTTGGGGAATCACGATTACTACGGCACCGGCGGCGCGGTGGGGCCCGCCTTGAAACGCCACGGCATCTCGGTGTTGAGCAACGGTGGTGTTACTTTGAAGCGACCGGGTGGTTCACTCTATCTGGCCGGCGTGGATGACAGCCGCAGTGGCCGCGAAGATTTGGCGCGCGCCCTACGCGACCGGCCTGCGGGTGTGCCCACGGTTTTGCTGGCTCACGATCCAAATTTGTTTCACAAAGCCCGTGCCGCAAAGGTTGAGTTGACACTGTCGGGCCACACGCACGGCGGCCAATTGGCGGTGCCGTGGATGGTGCGCAAGTTCAACCTCGCGCGATTTGAGACGAAGTTTACGTCAGGCCTCTACCGCCACCATCAAAGCTTGCTTTACGTCAGCCATGGCTTGGGCACGAGCGGTCCGCCCATCCGATTGGGGGCCCGCCCTGAGTTTGCGTTGCTGACGCTGGCGATGGCCACACAGAAGCACCAAGGAGCCGGAGCGACCAAATCGGTTGGTGCAAGTGGCGCTGGCGTTGGCGCAGACGTTGCGCCACGCCCCGTCTCGCAGGTGGCGCGCGCTTCGTCCGCTCCCAGGTCGTAGCCGCAACCGATAGCTATCGCTTCGTCAACGCCCCAGATGGCTTGCTCGTCAGATCGAAGCGATCCAGGTTCATCACTTTGTTCCAAGCCGCGACGAAGTCATTCACAAACTTCTGCTTGGCGTCGTCGGCGGCATAGACCTCGGCAATGGCTCGCAGCTGAGAGTTGGAACCAAACACCAAGTCAACGTCGGTTCCCGACCACTTGATCGCTTTGGACTTCACGCTTCGCCCTTCATAAATCCCTGGCGTGCCTTCAGCCTTCTGCCACGCCACGCCCATATCCAGCAGGTTCACGAAGAAGTCGTTGCTGAGCGTGCCTGGCCGGTCGGTGAACACACCGTGCTTGGCATCTCCATGGTTTGCCGCCAACGTTCGCAGGCCGCCAACCAAAACCGTCATCTCAGGTGCGGTCAGCCCCAGCAAATCGGCGCGTTCCACAAGCAGCTCAGCGGCCGGTCGCTCGTTTCCCTTGCCTAAGTAGTTGCGAAAGCCGTCGGCGCGTGGCTCGAGTAACTTGAAAGATTCTACGTCCGTCATCTCTTGTGTGGCGTCAGTGCGACCTGGGGAAAACGCAACTTTCACGGTGTGCCCCCCGCGCTTGGCGGCTTCTTCAACCGCCGCACAACCTGCCAGCACGATGGTGTCGGCCAGCGAGATGCGCTTGCGCGTTTGGTTGCGGTTGAAGTTTTGCTGAATCGTTTCGAGCGCCGCCACGGTTTTGCCGAGTTCTGCGGGTTGGTTGACGTCCCAGTCCTTCTGAGGCGCCAAGCGAATGCGCGCACCGTTGGCACCGCCGCGCAGATCGGTGTCTCGGTAGGTGGAGGCCGAAGCCCACGCGGTTTTGACCAACTCCGAGTGGGAAAGCCCTGCTGCCAAGATCCGGCGCTTGAGCTCCGCAACGTCCGCTTCGCTCACCAACTCGTGGTTCACGGAGGGAACAGGATCTTGCCAAAGCGCAGGCTCAGGAACTTCCGCGCCCAGGAGGCGCACGTGGGGACCCATGTCGCGATGGGTGAGCTTGAACCACGCTCTAGCGAAGGCCAGCTCGAACTCTTTGGGATTTTCATAAAAGCGCTTCGAGATGACGGCGTACTGAGGGTCCATCTTCAGCGCAATATCCGTTGTGAACATCACGGGTTTGTGGCGTTTGGTGGGATCGTGCGCATCGGGTGTTGTGCGTGCGTTGTCGCCTTTCGGAATCCACTGATGTGCGCCGGCTGGGCTTTTTGTCAGCTCCCATTCGTTCTCGAACAGATTCTCGAAGTAGCCGTGTGACCACTTCACCGGCGTTGCAGTCCACGCGCCTTCAAGCCCGCTGGTGATCGTGTCAGCGCCCTTGCCTTCCCGATAAGTGTTCTTCCAGCCCAGCCCCTGCTCTTCTACGGAAGCGCCTTCTGGCTCGGCGCCCACGTGGCCTTTGGGGTGGGCGGCCCCGTGCGCTTTGCCCAAAGTGTGACCGCCCGCGATCAGCGCCACGGTTTCTTCATCGTTCATCGCCATGCGACCAAACGCCATGCGAATGTGCTGAGCCGCCGCTAGAGGATCCGGCTTGCCGCGTGGTCCCTCGGGGTTCACGTAGATGAGGCCCATCTGCGTGGCGCCCAACGGGTGAGCCAATCGCTTGTCGCCTTCAGAGAATCGCTCGTCGGCTAGCCACTTGGTTTCTGGTCCCCAGTTGATGTCGGTGGGCTCGTAAACATCCTCTCGACCGCCGCCAAATCCCAAGGTTTTGAAGCCCATCGACTCAAGCGCCACGTTGCCGGTTAGAACCATCAGATCGGCCCATGACAGGCTGCGCCCGTATTTCTGCTTCACCGGCCACAGCAACCGACGCGCCTTGTCCAGGTTCGCGTTGTCGGGCCAACTGTTTAAGGGTGCGAAACGAATCGTGCCCGAGGCGGCGCCCCCGCGGCCGTCGGTCACGCGGTAAGTGCCCGCGCTATGCCACGCGAGACGAATCATTAGGCCGCCGTAGTGGCCGTAATCCGCGGGCCACCAGTCTTGCGAGGTGGTCAGCGCGGTCTCAATGTCCTTCTTGACCGTTTTGAGATCTAACTTTACGAACGCTTCTCGGTAGTCGAAGCCTTCGTCCATGGGGTCGCCCTTGGGTGCGTGTTGCTTGAGCACCCGCAGGTCCAAACGATTTGGCCACCAATCATCAACCGTGTAGGGCTTGGTTTTTGCCGCTTCGGGCGTGGGTGGGGTGGGCGCTGGTGGCGTTTGTTGAGCCGAGGCCGCGCAACCAAAGATGGCGGCGCAGCTGATGATGACAACGGCGTACTGAAGTGATGACCGCGGGGACTGCGGTCCGGGGAACGTTTCCTGGGTGCTCTGCATGCCTAACCTTACGTATCGGGCGTCGAACTCGCAATGATGCTGCCCGTCTAGAGTCACGGGCGCTCATGTTCAGATGCGTGAGGTGTTGGTTTTGCGTCGGGCGTGAGGCTGGGTTTTCGCGGCGGCAAAGTCAGTGGCTGCGGCCGTCAGTCTCCGATTTCGTTGAGCAAAGCCTCAAGCTCCGCGATGGCTTCGAGATCCTTGGGACGCCCCGCGGCGCGTTTTGCGCGAATCAGGGCGGGCAATGAAAGGACTCGCACATCACGGCCAAAGACCGAAATTTGTATGGTGTGCGCCAGGACCTGCTCGAAGGTTCCGCCTCCGGCCATTTCCCCCAAAAGATCCAGATCCCCTAGGTCCGTGGTGAGGGTGAAGTTGAGACCCCTGCGAACCGTGGCTGCATCGAAGCGAAACGGCAGCCCAGCTGGCGCTCCTCGCAGATACGGATGCTTGCCCGCCAAAGCGGCCACGAGCCGATCGATGTTTTCAGGGGTTCGCCGATACAGCAGGTCTACGTCTTGAGTCAGTCTCGAAGCGCCATGTGCCTGCGCCGCCAGCCCGCCTATCAGGATTGCCTCAACGCCTTCGTCTGCGAGGGCGCCTACCAAGCCTCCGAAGTCAGCGACCACGCGCCTTTGCCCCCGCGCGCCGAACCTCTTCCGCCAGGTGCAGCGCTTGCGTGAAGCGTTGCCACCTTTCATCAGGCGAGCGCTTCAGGTTTTCGCGCAGCAGTGTCCGATCCACGTGCAGTTTGTAAGCTTCGATCACCGGGTCTGGTTCTAGCCCGTGCTTCCGAAGCGTTGCTTCGTCGGGATAGTTGTCTTGATGAGAGACCATGATCCCAGCAATCATACCGCACCTTAAGCTGTGGTGGTTGCCCTGCGGCCGAACCCAACCTTCACTTCGCCGCTTTGCCGGCTGGGGCCGGCTTGATCACGCGCACGCGAATGTTGCGAAACTCGACCCGGTCGCCGTGGTCTTGCAGGTCGATGTGACCTTTGGCGTGTTTGGCGTACTCAGGGGCCGATTTCCACTTGCTGGCGGCCACGCGGGCGTTCCAATCGTCGCTGCCGATTTCGGCTTCGACCACCTTTTCGCCATTAAGCCAATGTTCGATGTGGTTGCCGTCTGCGACCAACCGGGTGCTGTTCCATTCGCCGGCCGGCTTGGTCACCGATTTCGCGGGAGGATAAACGTCGTAAAGTGACCCCGCACGGTGATTGCCGTCTTTGCCCGCCTTTGCATCTGGATGCCCTTCGTCGTCCAAGAACTGATACTCGGGTCCACTCATGTAGGGAGCGCTCTTCTCGACCTCCTGCACCCGGTACATAAGCCCGCTGTTGCCAGTGGGTGCGATCTTCCAGTCGATCCGTAGCTCGAAGTTGTCGTACTGGTCTACCGATAGCAGATCTCCGCCTTTGCCATCCAGCACAATAGAGCCATCTTCCACCTTCCAGGACTCTGCAGGCGCGGGCTTGTTGTAGCCGCGCCAGCCCTTAAGGGTTTTCCCATCGAACAGCAGCTTAAATCCGGCTTTCCTTTCCGCCGGGCTGAGCACATTCGCTTTTGTTGTACCGCTGGCCTTCGCAACCTTGGTTTTGGCAGGCACGTTGGCGGCACCTTGGTCTTGAGCGAAGGCGGATGCCGCTGCGAGCGTGAGCCCGAAACCAAAAGTGAAAGTAGAAAAGATGCGCATGGGGTTCTCCTTGGTGTCGCCAAGCTGACGGCCCGGCGGGCGCAGCCTACAAGCATTTGACGACAATCGGGAGAGCAACCTTCACTTCGATTCGGCGATTCGTTGTAGCTCCGCGTGGCGCGAAGACGCTTTCGTCCACGCAAGTGACCTACGCCACATCGCCCGAGATCACAGCGAATGAATAGGTAACTTTGCGGACAAGGCGGGGCGGGGCGCCGAACCTTTACAAGATGACCATGCCGGGGCAGCCGAACTTAATTTCGGCCTTTTCCACATTGCTCTTCTTCAGCTTCTCGCACCAAGCGCCTTTAACCACCACAGAGCGGTTGCCGGCACCAAATTCCCAGTCCGTGCCTTGCGTGAGCCGCTCGTCGTTCAGCTCTACGCGTACGTTCGACGGATCCGGCGGCGCCTTGTTCAAATTGAATGTGCAGTCGGCCGCTTGCGAGGCGATTGAGTTGAGCGCTGTCTTCAGCTCGGCTTCGTTGTTGGCTGGAAAGAACTTGGTTTGGCCATCTTGCGGCCGTCCACCTGCCTCGGCCATGTCGTTGAGCACTTGAAAAGCATCAACGTTGTCTACGCGAATGCCTGAGGCGGCGATGCCCACTACGAACACAGCGAACCCCGCTTCGCGGGCGGCGCCGATGGCGGCGATGGAGCCATCAACGTCTCCATTGCGGTCGCTGCCATCGCGGCAATTCGGCACACCGTCGGTGGCCAGCAACAAGAACTTGGGATTGGGCGTTGAGCGTCCGCTCAGAAAGCCTGTGCTCTCTTGCACGGCCGCGGCGGTGGGCGTTGCGCCCTTATCCAAGGTGGGCCCGTTGCCGTTGATCTGCGCCATCAGGGCTGCGTGTTGGTCTAACCCTGGCGCTTGCTGCAACCCTTGGATGGCACAAGGGCTATCGCCTTCGCGTTTCCAAGAAGGGTACATTTTCAAACCCCAATAAACGCCGCCTTGCGTATCAGACAAAACGGAATCGAGGGCCGCCACCGTTTGTCCCCACTTGTCAGGGGGCTCCCTTCCCCCTTGCGCGTTTCGGCGCATGGAACCCGAACGATCGAGCACAACCATGATTTCGGGCGGCAACCGATCCAGCGGAAAATCTTGTTGCGCACAAATGTTGTCGTCGCCGGAGCCTTGGCCCGGCATTGTGCTGGGCTTCAGCTCATCCAAAAAGAAGCCCGAACCCGAGCCCGAGCCCGACCCACTAGCGCCACCCTTGCCAGAGCCTGGCTTGGAGGGGGCGAATGGATCGTCGGCGCCTGAACCCGAGGTTGCACCACAGCCCATAACGACAAACGCGGATAACAAAGCAAAACGAACGCATGCCTTCGACATCTTGGGGACCCCCGGCTGCGACCGCAACTGCACGGACGCCTAAGGAATACAATGTAACATGACGTACTTCAAACGCCTAGCCTCCCAAAACGCCTATGCCGGAATAGTCATATTCTCGCGCCTTGGAGGTTTAACTAACGAGTGTCAAACGGGCGCGTGCGGGCCGGAATCTCCAGCGCCCGCAAACGCCGGCGCCCCTAACGTACGGAAATTTGGAGAGGATTTGCTGTTGGCGCAAAGTGGGAGCCAGTCGCCCATGTTCCGCAAACGAGACGTCGCCATCCACTTTGTAGGTATAGGTGGGATAGGCATGTCCGGGATCGCCGAAGTGCTTTTGAACCTGGGCTATCACGTTTCAGGCTCCGATCTGCACGAAACCGATGTGACCCGGCGTTTGGTCACCCTGGGCGCGCGCATGAGCTTTGGCCATGACGCCACGAACATCGCTGGCGCCGACGTGGTGGTGGTGTCCAGCGCCGTAAAGGCCGACAACCCAGAGGTCAAAGCCGCGCGCGACGCCGACGTGCCCGTGATCCCGCGCGCCGAAATGCTGGGCGAATTGATGCGCGTGAAAGACGGTGTTGCGGTTGCAGGCTCGCACGGCAAAACCAGCACCACAACCATGCTGGCGTCGGTGTTTGCTGCCGCCGGTTTGGATCCCACCGTGGTCATAGGCGGCAAAGCGCAGGCTTTGGGCTCGAACGCGCGTTTGGGGCACGGCGAGATCTTGGTGGCTGAAGCCGACGAATCAGACGGTTCATTTCGGCATTTGTTTCCCATGGTTGCGATCATCACCAACGTTGATCGTGAACATTTGGACCACTACGGCAGCATGGACGCGCTTCGCGAAGCGTTTATCGACTTCGCCAACAAAGTTCCGTTTTATGGCTTGGTGGTGTTGTGTGCTGACGATGCGGAAGCCATCGCGTTGGCGCCAAAACTGCTCAAACGCCATGTCACCTACGGTTTACGAGCGGGCGACTACCGAGGCACGCTGCTTGAAACCAGCGCCACCGGCACACGCATGCAAGTCTCCTTGCGAGGAAAGCCTTTGGGCGAGGTGCATGTGCGCATGCCGGGTGTTCACTACGCGCTCAACGCCCTAGGGGCGCTCGCGGTGGCCGATTTCATGGGCGTGCCATTTCCCCTATATGCCGGCGCCTTGGCGGCGTTCGACGGCGTAGATCGCCGATTTTCTGTGCGCGGCGAGGCGCAGGCTGTGTTGGTTGTGGATGATTACGGCCATCACCCCACGGAAATTGCGGCCACGATCGCCGGCGCCCGCTTGTTTGCGCGTCGCTTGGTGGTGGCGTTTCAGCCGCATCGCTATTCGCGCACGCGTGACCTGTTGTCGGAATTTGCGCCCTCGTTGTCCGGGGCCGATGTGCTTGTGCTCACCGACATTTATGCCGCTGGCGAAGCGCCTCTGGCCGGTGCGGGCGTTCATGAACTAACCGCAAGTTTCCCGGCCGACCGGCGACCGGTCCACGTGCCGCGGCAGCAACTGACACAAGCGCTGTGTGCACTGTTGCAGCCCGGCGATCTGCTACTCACTTTGGGTGCTGGAGACATCACGCGGGTGGGGCATGAGGTGCTTGCGCAGCTCAAAGCCCAAGGAGCCTCTGCGTGAAGCCCGAAGTGTGGGCCATAGAGTTGCCCCGGCGGCGGCTGCTGCGCAAGCGTTCCAACAAGCGCGTTGTGGTTCAGCGCAAGCCGCTGTTTGTGGCGATGGCCGATGCGGTTACGGCCTTGGGGCAAGCGTTGTGGGGGTTTGGTCGCAGAGCCCTGCGACCGGTGGCCGTTGTGAGCTTCGTGGTGGGTGTGGTTGTGGGCGGTCGGTGGGCGCTGATTCACGTGCTCAATTCGCCTCGGTTTGCCGTTTCACAGGTGTTGGTGGGCCCCACCCACAGTGTGAACCCGCAAGAGATCATCCTGCTCACAGGCGTAACGACGGGGCAAAAGCTGCTTTCCATCGATCCCGACGAGGTTGCCGCCCGGGTGGCAACGCATCCGTGGGTGTTGTCGGTGCGGGTTGAGCGTAAGTTGCCTGCCAGCTTGCAGGTTGATGTGGTCGAGCGCAAAGCCGCGGCGGTGGCGATGTTGGGGGGCATGTACCTGCTCGATGAGCAAGGCCACCCGTTTAAGCGCGCGCTCACCTCAGAGGCTGTAGGGCTGGTGATTGTCACGGGGCTTGAGCGCGAGCAGTACGCGGCCAACCCAAGTGCCGCGCGCGCCGCTTACCAACAGGCGCTGGCCTTGCTGTCGCTCTACCAGCGGGAAACAAACAGGCCCGCTTTATCGGAAATTCGCATTGAGCCGCGCTACGGATACAGCCTGTATTTTCTCGATTCGGGCGCGCAAGTGCGGTTGGGACGAGATTCTCATAGTGAAAAATTGGCGCGTCTTGATCAAATCCTTGATGCTCTGAAGCACGCGGGACTTGATGGCCCCTCGGTTTTGCGGATTGTTCACTTGGACACGTCCGTAGATGGCCGGGTGGCGGTGCGTCTGGCGTTGGGCGACAGCTAACGGCGTGAAACTGGAGAGAGACGAAAACAATGGCCAGACGGAGTTCAGACATCATCGTAGGGCTCGACATTGGCACCACGAAGATTGCGTGCGTGGTTGCCGAACGTGGCGAAGACGGGCTGGACGTCATTGGCGTGGGCACGCAGCTGTCACGGGGCCTGAAAAAGGGCGTGATCGTCAACATTGACTCCACCGTTGCTGCCATTAAACAAGCCGTGGCCGAAGCCGAGGGCATGTCGGGCTGCGAGATCTCGCAGGTGTACGTGGGCGTGGCCGGCGGTCACATCAAGGGTGTGAATTCCACCGGCACCGTGGCGATCAAAGACAAAGAGGTGCGCCCCACCGATGTGGCCAAAGTGCTGGATCTGGCCCGCGCCATCGCCTTGCCCGCCGACCGGCACATCGTTCATGTGCTGCCTCAGGAATACCAAATAGACGGACAGGACGGCGTACGAGAGCCGTTGGGCATGTGTGGTGTGCGGCTTGAAGCGCGCGTTCACATTGTCACCGCCGCCGCGGCCGCCGCTCAAAACATCATCAAGTGCTGCACCCGTGCCGATCTTGAGGTGCTCGACATTGTGCTTGAGCCTCTAGCTTCGGGCGAAGCCGTGCTGGAAGAGGACGAAAAGGGCTTGGGCGTCGCTTTGATCGACATTGGCGGTGGCACCACGGACATCGCCATCTTCTGTGACGGCGCTGTGGCGCATACCTCGGTGCTGCCCATCGGCGGCCATCAGCTAACCAGCGACATTGCGTTTGGTCTGCGCACGCCACCGCACGAAGCGGAGCGCATCAAGCATCACTTCGGTTGTGCCACAGCCAGCATGGTGCAAGACGGAGAAACCATCGAGGTGCCTTCGGTGGGGGGGCGTGAGCCGCGGGTGCTGTCGCGCCAAATGTTGTGCCGGGACATCATTCAGCCGCGGGTGGAAGAGATCTTCCAGCTGGTCAAAGGCGAAATTGCCCGCCTGGGCTGCGAAGACATGCTGGCGTCGGGCGCCGTGATCACTGGGGGCGCCACGCAACTGCCTGGCATGGCTGAACTTGCAGAAGAGATCATGGGGTTGCCCGTGCGTGTGGGCATGCCGAAAAGCGTGGGTGGTTTGGCCGATGCGGTCAAAACCCCCATGTTTGCCACGGGCGTTGGTTTGGTGCTTTACGGAGCCCAACAGCAGGGCATGGACACCCACACCGAAGGTCCCAGGCGACGCAGTTTCTTCGAGAAATTCCGCCGAATGATCTCGAACACCTTCTAGAAAAACTTACCTAAATCTGCGGGTTATCAACAGGGCAACGCCTGTTCAGGTGGGAGCAAAATGTGATCGAAAATTTTGGTCACAGGCTTGTGCATGAGATCTCTGGATAGCGAGGGAGAAACAAACCGCATGCTCGAATTCGACGACGTCTCAGGAACTGGCCAGCCGATCATCAAAGTGGTGGGCGTAGGCGGTGGTGGTGGCAACTCGGTCAACACCATGATCGACGCAGGCATTCAGGGCGTTGACTTTGTGGTGGCCAACACCGATTGCCAGGTGCTGAGCGCCAACTTGGCGCCCACAAAGATTCAAATCGGCAGAGGCCTGACCAAAGGCCTTGGCGCGGGGGCCAACCCTGACATTGGCGCGGCGGCGGCGTTGGAAGACGCCCAGCGCATGGCCGAAGTGCTCACGGGCGCTGACATGGTGTTCGTGACTGCCGGTATGGGCGGTGGCACAGGAACGGGCGCCGCCCCGGTGATCGCTCAAGTGGCGCGCGATTTGGGCGCGCTCACGGTGGGTGTGGTCACGCGGCCATTTGCTTTTGAGGGCATGCAGCGCAAAAAGCGAGCAATGAATGGCATTGCCCAGCTGGCCAAAGCCGTGGACGCCCTGATCGTAATTCCTAACGATCGGTTGCTGGGATTGGCGGGTACAAAAACCGCACTCAAAGACGCCTTTTCCATGGTCGACGCTGTTTGCCTGAACGCGGTTCGTGGCATCAGCGACTTGGTGATGGTGCCTGGTTTGATCAACGTCGATTTTGCTGACGTGCGTACCATCATGACGGGCATGGGCCGCGCCTTGATGGGCACAGGACGCGCCACGGGCGAAAAGCGGGCCGTGGAAGCGGCACGCATGGCGATCAATTCGCCGCTGCTCGAAGACGTTTCGATCAATGGCGCCACGGGCATCTTGGTTAACATCACCGGCGGTCCTGACCTTACGCTGGCTGAGGTGCAAGAAGCGTGTTCGCTGGTGCATGAATCGGCCGATCCCGAATGCAACATCATCTTTGGCTCGGTGATTGATCCCAACTGCCGAGACGAAGTGCGCATCACCGTGATCGCCACGGGCTTTCAAACCAATGCGGTTGATGCCGGCGAAGGACGTGGAACCTCACGCGCACCCGTGCGCCGTGAACAGATGGCGTTGCCCATGCAGTCTGGCCAGCCTGCCGCGGCGGCGCCTTATGACTCCGCGCCCGTGCATGTCGGCCAGCCTGCCGCGTATGGCGGTCAGGAGGCCTATCACGCGGCTCCCCAGCCAGCGTATGAACCAGGCACCGAGCCCACGGATCCTTCGCCTTACAGCATGGGCTGGGACGCCACCGAACCTCAACGCGCGCAAGGCGCTCAGCCTTCCGTCACTTTGCGCTACGGCGCGAACCCCGCGTTCGGTCACGCCAGCGAACACGCAGATCTGACGCCCGTGCCGGTGGCTTCGGCGCATCCCCCTTCGGCGCCAGCCCCCGATTGGACGCCAGCGCCCGAATCACGGCCTGTGATTCATCAGCCCGTGGCCCAAGGCCGCACCACCGGCGCGCAGCCCGTGGCGCGCTGGGCGCCCGACTACGCGGCCCCAAGTTTCAGCGCCGAGATGGGGCATTTTGAAAGCGAATTGGACACGCCCGCGTTTTTGCGTCGGCGGATGACCAAAGAGCAGGCCGCCGTGTGGACGCCGCGGGTTCCCATCGATCGGGAGTGACAGCTTACGCGGCAACACTGGCAGCGGGGGCATCTGAAGGGTAGGACCTCTTCAGATGCCATCTTCGCCACAAAAGCTGCTTTGGTTGGTGCGCCACGGCCAAACCACCCGCAACCGCGATGGGGCGCTGGCGGGTTGGGATGACGTAGATCTAACGTCAGCTGGCGAATCGCAAGCGCGCGCACTGCGGCCCGAGTTGGCGGCGCAAACTTTTGATCAGGTCTGGGCGTCGGATTTGATTCGCGCCGTACGCACCGCGCAGCTGGCTTGGGGTGAGCCACAGACCGACGCACGCCTGAGGGAGATCGACTTCGGCGCGCTCGATGGCCGCCTGTGGGAAACGCTGGACGCCGAGCACAAGGAAGCGCTGTTGCGGTTTGAGGGCTTCGTGGCCCCCAATGGGGAGTCGCTGGTACAGCTGCAGAGCCGCGTCGAAGATTTCATCGACATGCTGCCCACGGGGCGGCACCTTTTGTTCACACATGGCGGGGTGATTCGGGTGCTGTGTCACCGTTTAGGCAACACTGCGTTTGCGCAGCCTGGCACTGTCACCGTTGTTGATTGGACGAATCAGGTACTGATGCGTGCTAGTATTTAATTGACCGCAGGTTTTCGGTGCTTCTGTGAATGTCATGCCTAGTTTTTCCGTAGGTAGAATCCTTAGATTTCCCGTTAGGGTGAACCTCTCATTCCTGCTTTTGTTGGGGCTTGTGATTTTGTGGATGGGCGGCGTTACAGGCGTGGTGATGGTTTCTGTAGCGTTTGCTTCGGTTCTGCTTCACGAGCTAGGGCACGCTGTTGTGGCGCGCCGGTTGGGTGTACGCATCAAAGAGATCGAACTACATTTTTTCGGTGGCGCCGCAAAAATGTTGGACATGCCACGCTGCCCACGTGACGAAATTAAGATCGCTGCGGCAGGTCCCGCGGTCTCGCTCGCACTGGCGGCGGTGCTTTATGCGGGGGCGACCCTTACAGGCTGGGACGGCTTGTTCTGGCCTGCCATCGTGAACCTTGGCATTGCCGTGTTCAATCTGCTGCCCGCGCTGCCCATGGACGGTGGCCGCATCTTGCGCGCGGCTTTGTCGGGTCGCATGGGACATTTGCCCGCCACTGAGCTGTCGGTGAAGATCTCTCGCGTTCTTGCTGTCGCGCTGGGCTTGGTGGGATTGTTTTCCGGCCACATTCAGCTGGCCGCCTTGGCGGTTTTGTTGTGGTTCATGGGGTCCGCAGAACTGCGGGTGGCCCGGGTTCAAGCACAACGCGCTCAAACCGGCGCATTTGATGTCATAGGCCGTTGGGCTGAGGCGTGGCCCAGGTGGGCGCCCCAAGAAGTTCCGGTGCCGGTTGAGGCGGATGAACGCAGTGAGGTTGAGTATCTGCCGCCGTCCAAGCGAGACTCGCGCCCGGTGGCTGGTCATGGCCCTGTGCGCAGCAAACAACCCCTGCGATTTGTGATTTTTCGCGCGTAGAGATTGGCGTGAGGCCTCCACACGCCGTGCCGTGCAGCAGGCGGTGCTATAGTGCGGCCGAGAAACGGCCCGCATAAATGAGCAATTTTCAGCATCAAGAGATTCTGCCCTTAGGCCCCGACGCGACGCCCTACCGCAAGATTTCTGGCGACTTCGTGTCCACCTTTGAAGCCGCGGGACAAAGCTTTCTGAAGGTTGCGCCTGAAGCGCTCACGGTGCTGGCAAAGCAAGCGATGCGCGACATTGCGCATCTGCTGCGCCCGGGGCACCTAAAACAATTGGCGAACATACTGGAAGATCCGGAAGCCTCGCCCAACGATCGCTTCGTGGCTTTAGACCTGCTTAAGAATGCAAACATCGCGGCCGGCGGTGTGTTGCCGATGTGCCAAGACACGGGCACCGCCATCATCATGGGCAAAAAAGGCCAACGCGTGTTCACCGGAGCGAACGACGAGGCGTTTTTGTCTGCTGGCATCCAGCAGACTTATACGGAAACCAACCTTCGGTATTCGCAGCTGGCGCCTTTGGATCTGTTTCGCGAAACCAACACCAAAACCAACCTGCCCGCGCAAATTGAGATCTTTGCCACGGAGGGGGACGCCTACAAATTCTTGTTTATGGCCAAAGGCGGTGGTTCAGCGAACAAAAGCTACCTTTACCAAGAGACCAAAGCGCTTCTGAATCCCGAAAGCCTTTTGAAGTTCTTGGATGCAAAGCTGCGGACTTTGGGCACGTCGGCCTGCCCGCCTTATCATCTAGCCGTCGTCATTGGGGGGCCTTCGGCGGAATTCACTTTGAAAACTGCGAAATTGGCCTCGGCGCGCTACCTCGACAGCTTACCCACCTGCGGCAACGAGCTCGGGCGCGGCTTTCGCGATCTTGAGTGGGAACAAAAGGTGCTGAAGGTGGCGCAAAACACCGGGATCGGCGCACAGTTCGGGGGCAAATATTTTTGCCACGACGTGCGGGTGATCCGTTTGCCCCGCCACGGCGCCTCATGTCCCGTGGGCATCGCCGTCTCCTGTGCGGCCGATCGGCAAGCGTTGGCCAAGATCACGCGCGAAGGCTTGTTCATCGAACAGCTGGAACAAGATCCGGCGAAACATTTGCCCGCACCCACGCACGAAGAGCTGGGCGGCGATGTGGTGAACATCGATCTGAACCGGCCCATGAGTGAAATCCGCGCGGAGCTAAGCCGCCACCCCATCAAAACGCGGCTCTCGCTCACGGGCACCGTGGTGGTGGCGCGCGACATTGCCCACGCCAAGATCAAAGAGCGCTTGGACGCGGGCCAAGGATTGCCCGAATATTTGCGCAATCACCCGGTGTATTACGCGGGGCCGGCCAAAACGCCGGAAGGGTATGCCTCGGGCTCCTTCGGGCCCACCACGGCAGGCCGCATGGACGCTTATGTAGACCAGTTGCAAGCCGCTGGTGGCAGCCTTGTGATGCTGGCCAAAGGCAACCGATCGGCGCAGGTGACAGCGGCGTGTCAAAAACACGGTGGGTTTTATCTAGGTTCGATAGGTGGCCCGGCGGCTCGCTTGGCGCAAGACTGCATAAAGAAGGTCGAAGTGCTGGAATATCCCGAGCTGGGTATGGAAGCCGTGTGGCGCATCGAGGTGGAGAATTTCCCTGCCTTCATCGTTGTGGATGACAAGGGCAATGACTTCTTCGCCAACCTTACGGGTGGCGGCCTGAAACTGCTGTAGAGCGGTTACCAAATCGCCGCGTTGGTTCAGTTGCGTGACGGCAACTTGTACCGTTTTCGGGTGGGCGCCGATTACACCGTTGGTATTGATCTTGCTGTCTGCTGTGCCGATCAATGGACGACTTTAGCAGCAGAGCAACGACGGTTCCCGGTGTGGAGGCGCCACCGGTCACAGAGCTCCCCGCCGATCTGGTGGTTCCCGCACAAATGGAGATGCCCCCAGAGCCAGTCATCTCAAAAATACCTCGGGAACAGCTGGACGTGTGGCCGGGCAAGCCATTTCCTTTGGGTGCCGGCTACGATGGCGCAGGGACGAACTTTTCGTTGTTCTCAGAGGTGGCCACGCGGGTCGAACTTTGCTTGTTCGACGACAAGCGGAAGGAAACGCGGGTGCCGCTTCCCGAGATCACCGCCAATTGCTGGCACGGCTACTTGCCTTCGGTGCGGCCGGGGCAACGCTATGGCTTCCGTGTACACGGACCGTGGGCGCCTGAGAAGGGCGTACGCTGCGATCCCAGCAAACTGCTGCTTGATCCCTACGGAAAGGCGTTCGAGGGGCAGGTCGATTGGAATGAATCGGTTTTTGGCTACAAATTCGGCGGCGAGGGCCGCAATCGTCGCAACAGCGCACCTCATGTGCCGCGCTCGGTTGTGGTGAACCCGTTTTTTCAGTGGGGCAACGATCGATCGATTTGCCGTCCTATGAATGAGACGGTGATTTATGAGGTGCACGTAAAAGGGTTTTCAGCGAAAAACCCACGCATTCCCCCGTCCTTGCGCGGCACCTACGCTGGTTTGGCCCACCCCGAATCCATCAACCATCTGAAGCGTTTGGGTGTGACAGCGGTGGAACTGATGCCGGTTCACCAATTCATTCACGATGGCCATCTCATCGAGAAGGGGCTGCGCAATTATTGGGGTTACAACACCTTGGGTTTTTTTGCGCCCCACAACGAGTACGGCAGCTCGGTTCACCGAGGTGAGCAAGTGCAAGAATTCAAGATGATGGTGAAGGCTCTGCACGAAGCAGGCATCGAAGTCATTTTGGACGTGGTTTACAACCACACCTGCGAGGGCAACCACATGGGGCCCACCTTGTGCTGGAAGGGCATCGACAACGCCTCGTACTACAGGCCAGTTAAAGACGCGCCCCAGTACTATATGGATTACACGGGCACGGGCAATTCTTTGAACATGCGCCACCCGCATGTGATGCAAATGATCATGGATTCTCTGCGCTATTGGGTGACCGAGATGCACGTGGATGGGTTCCGTTTTGATCTGGCTTCGGTTTTGGCTCGCGAACTCCACGAGGTGGACCGGTTGGCCACCTTCTTTCATTTGATTCAGCAAGATCCCGTCATCAGCCAGGTGAAACTCATCGCCGAGCCGTGGGACGTAGGTGATGGTGGCTATCAGGTGGGAAACTTTCCCCCGCAGTGGAGCGAATGGAACGGCCGCTACCGCGATTGTGTGCGTGATTTTTGGCGTGGCCAAGACCAAACGCTGCCTCAGTTTGCCGATTGCTTCACCGGCAGCTCCAGCTTGTATTGGGGCAACGGCAGGCGGCCGTATTCGTCGATCAATTTTGTGACCGCACACGACGGCTTCACGCTGCACGATTTGGTGAGCTACAACGAAAAGCACAACGAAGCCAACGGCGAGGAAAATCGGGACGGCGAATCGCACAATCGCTCTTGGAATTGCGGCGCGGAGGGGTCGACGTCGGACGCCGAAGTGATGGCGCTGCGCGCACAGCAGAAGCGAAACATGTTAGTGACGCTTCTGTTTTCGCAGGGCGTGCCCATGCTCGTGCATGGCGATGAATTGGGGCGGACGCAAAACGGCAATAACAATGCGTATTGCCAAGACAACGAGATTTCTTATATCGATTGGGAGAAGCTCGATTATGAGTTGCTGGACTTCACCCACCGGCTCATTGATCTCCGTTTGCAACACCCCGTGTTTCGAAGGCGGCGTTGGTTTCAAGGCACAAACATCCGCGGAACCGATCTAACGGACATTGGATGGTTTCGTCCTGATGGTTCCCAGATGGCGGATGGTGATTGGAACGCGCCGTTTGCCAAAAGCTTGGGGGTGTTTCTAAATGGCGATGGCATTCCTAGCCCCGACTGCCGAGGCTTCCGCATGCGCGACGACGACTTCTTTTTGGTGTTCAACGCCCACTACGAATCCATAAAGTTCACGCTGCCCGCGGAATTGGGTTCCCGGCAGTTTACCTGCATCGTGGACACGTCCGTGGCAGGAACGCCCGGTCGCGAAAAGCTCACCCCTGGAGCCACATTCGACGTGGTCGCTCGAAGCTCTCAGGTGTGGACGCGGCGCAATCCCGCGGTTCGTCGCTGGACCTTCTAACGAACCTGCGGCGTTTGCGTATGCAGCAGCGGCTCGCCGGTTGTGGCGGCGTTGATCTGGTTCAAGGTTTTGGACCAGGCGGCCGCCTCTTTGGCCCATGGCACGGTCCAGGTGGCGGCCTCGACGTCATCGCTGTTCTCGTTGTTGCGGTCGAGAAGAAACCGCAGAATGCCCTGGTCTTCAGGGAACGCCACAAGTTTGACGTCGGCGTCGGCTTTGATTCCGGCGGCCTCTTTGGCCAACGCGATCGCGGTCTCCATGCCCCCTAACGCGTCCACCAGGCCCAACTCTTTGGCCTTGCGGGCCGTCCATACGCGCCCCTGGGCCGAGGCCTCCACAGCTTCGGCCGACAGCTTGCGGCCGGAGGCAACTTTGCCCGTGAAATCGGCATAGACGAAGTCCAACCAATCGCTGAACCGCTTTTGGTCGCTGTCGCTCAAATGTGTGAGCGAGGACCAGATGCCCGCATTGTCAGATGTGGATACGGTGCCCCACGAAAGCCCCACCTTGTTCCACAGATCTTTCGTTACCATTTTGAAGGCGTAGACACCGATCGATCCTGTTAAGGTGGCGGGCTCGGCCACAATCTTGTTGGCGTTCATCGCCACGAAATAACCACCTGAGGCTGCCACATTGGCCATCGACACCACCAAGGGTTTGCCCGTGTTGCGAAGCTCTACCGTTTCGCGCCAAATCGTGTCCGAGGCCACATACGAGCCGCCAGGGCTGTCGATCCGGAACACCACGGCTTTCACGTCTTTGTCGCGCGCGGCGGCCCGCAACGCCGCGGCGATTGTGTCAGCGCCCATTGTGGCTTCTCCTGAAAGCGGGTCTACAGAGCCGCGGCCTGGCATGATGGTTCCCACGCCATAGATCACGGCCAGCTTATCCCCCGAGGCTTCCTCAGGATCGTCTTTGCCGGCGCGTTCCAGGTACTTGCCTGCAAACAAAAGCTTTCCCTGCCCGCCGGCCTTACCCTTCGCGGCCGCAACCGCTTGGTCACGGTAACCAATGTGATCGATCAGTTTGGCGTTGAGCGCGGCTTCGGCCAAGAAAGGGCCTTCGGCAAACAAGCGTTTGACGTCATCAACCTCCAGTTTGCGTTCGCGGGCCACATCAGTCACCAATTGCTCGAGGATCTCCGCAAGCAACTGCTCCATGGATTCTTTGTGTGGTTTGGTGAACTCAGTTTGTGTGAACGTATTGAAAGCGTTTTTGTAAGCCTTGCGCTGCTGCCCTTCGGCTTGCACGCCAACGTTGTCGAGCAGCCCTTTTAGAAACGGCACTTCTGCGCGCAAGCCGGTGATGCCCACTGAGCCCGAGGGTTGCAGCCAAATTTCATCGCATGCCGTGGCCAGATAATAGTGTCCCGTGCCGCCGGCCATTTCGCCGAAGCTGGGCGCGAAGGCGATCGCAAACTTGCCGGCTTTGCGAAAGCGAAAGATCGCGTCTCGCAGTTCCTGCATGGTGGCCAGACCGTGGCTGCCGCCCACATACACGATAAGCCCCTCGACCTTGGCGTCTTTGCTGCCTTCGTCGAGCGCGCGAATGACGTGAGGCAAATTGGTGACGTTGGGATTCAGCAGCGACGCCAAGCTGCTGGTGTTGGGCGCTTCTTTGAGCGGGCGATCCAGGCGCAACTCAAGCACCGTGTGCTCGGGCACCTTGGGCTTTCGGGTGATCACAACAATCGCGACGATCACACCCACCACGAACATGAACGTCCACAACGCCCCAATGATCATGAAAAGCTTGCCCACGCGCCGCCGAAAGCCACCGCCTGGTTTGCTTGTTGCCTGTGCCATGGCGGTATGTTTGCCTGTATTGCGGCAAACCGCAAAGCCGTAGGTGGCTGGGCGCGCGTTTACATGCCGCTGTTGCCGGCCAAGGACAGGTCCAATTCCAGAACCTGACCGTTAACAACCAGATCGCCGCCCAACATCGAAAGTTGCGAAGTGGCCAGGGCCACCGCGTCGCGTGTGCCCACGTCGGCGTTTTCGGCGGCCAGATTCAATATCCGACCCACATTGATGTGCACACTGCCCAACGCCGCACGGTTGCCGAACACGGCGGGGCGGCGCTTTTGCCCGTAGTACCAGTCAAGCCCCGTTTCCAAGGGAGACAGCGCCAAGCCGAAGCGGGATCCCGGCAGCGATTCGATGCCGGCGCTTTTGAGTGAAGACGCGCCAACAAGCGACCACAAATTGGGGGAACGATCGCCAAAAGCGGCTTTTTCGGGCGCGCTTTGCGCATGTTGAGCCAACCATCGCACCACATCGGGTTGGCTGCGATCTGCGAAGGACGCCATCCAAACGGCTGAGGCAGCGGGGCTGGGCTCCGCTTGGGCGAGCAAGGGCGTACGTAGGCTCATGGCCAGATTGCGCGCCATGGCCTTCCAATCGAGCGCGCCTAGCGGTTCAAGCGTTTCGGCGAACAAGCTCGTGATGAGGTGAGGCCAATGGCTGGCGAAGGAAATCGCTTGAGCGCCGGGTCCACATTCTTGCCACCGTGCTTGTGTTTGCGCCCACGTGGCGCCCAAGAGGGCCGGACGGGGAAGTTGCCCCCAAAGCGCGGCGGCGGGGCTGTAAAGGATGCCCGCGGCGAGGCCCGCGGTGGCCAAGGCGCGCGCGTCCACAAGCCCGTCATTGGCGCCCCCTTGTTGGAGCAACGGTGCGGCCGCCAAGGTGGGCGCAAACGCAATCCGAAGCTTCCAATCGAAAGGATGCAAACGCGCGGTAAGGGCGGCGTCGGCAAAATACGCGCCCTCAGCGCTTTGCCAGCGCGATTGGCAAGCCGGTGGCATGGTCTTGGCGATCGCCTCGGGCTGCACCACCAGCACAAGCGACGCCGTGGAGGCCAATCGGCTGCGGGTGCCCACATTCCAGCTGTCGCGCAACGGTGCAAACGACGTGTCTTCCAAGGTGGCTTTGAGGCCGCGTGCAAACAAAGGCTGCACAAGTTTGGGCTTGGCGGGCAAGCTGGCGGGCACAAAAATGTCGATGATGGCAAAACCAACGCTCGATTGCGCGCCGTCGCCTTGCCAGCTCAGCGCCACCCCGCTGCCGGTGTCGGCGGCAAACCCCATCAGCTGCACCCGCCGCTTCTTCACCGTGGTGGCCATGGGGCGCGCCCAGGAAGGCGCCTTGGTTTTTTTGTTGGTGGCATCAAACACCGCAAAACCCGCGCGTTCCATCACCTGGCGCGCGTAAGCGAAAAACGCGTCGGCTTCCGATACGGGCACCACCAGCCGATGCGCCAAGCCGTCGGTGTTTTTCGGTAGCTTCGCAGGCACGCGGCCCAAGCTTGCAAAACTGGCTTCGTTGCCCCGCATGCCGCGCGCGTCAAGGGCGGTCTCGGAAAGCGACGGCAAGGCCAACGCCATGCGAACTTGTGAAACCACGCGCGTCAGCTCTGGGTACAAGCCCGCGAGCAAATCGGCGAACGCAAAGCCATCTTCAATCTCGGGCAGCCGAAACGAGGCCAGAAGCGCCCCATCGCCGGGCAACAGGTGGGCAATGGCGGGTGGCGGTGGCGCCTCGGGGGGCTGGGCGCGCACCGAGCGGCTGTTGGCAAGCGCCATGGCCACGGCCACAAACGCCGCCCCAACATGCAGGCCGGATCGCGCGCTTTCACGCTTCAAAACTTGCGCTCCCCAGACACGCCACCTGTGGCCTCACGAACCGTCACCCGTTGCATATGGGGCGGTATTGTAACTTACATCTTGGCCGCGTGTCTGATGAGGCGTGTTTGCCAGCGATAGCCCAGCAAACCCAGCAGCAGCGTGAATCCGCCCACCAGGGCCGCGGTGGGTTCCCGCCAAAGCGTAAACACAATCATCCAGGCCACCAAGGCCACAAATACAGCTGGCACCACCGGCCATCCAGGCACCACGAGGCTGGGCTTATGTTTTTTCAATCTGAACAACCCCCACACGGTGGCCGCGTTGCTGAGGCCCAGCAAAACCCCGATGTAGGTGAGCAGTCGTTCGTAGGTGGCGGTGGCCGCCAACGCGGCCGACACGCAAACCATAATGAAGATGGCGGCGCGCGGGGGCCGACCCTTCACAGACGCCAGCACGCGCGGCAGAAAGCCATCTTGCGCCATGCGGCCCACGATGCGGGGACCTGTGAACACCAAGGCGGAAACGCTGGCAGCCAGGGCCAGCGCCACCATCGCCGACACCCAGGTGCCCAGCCGCGGGCCGCCCCACTGCTGGGCCGCAATTTGCCCCACCTCGAGTTTTCCCGCCAAAATCTCAAGCGGCGCCGAGCGCACGAACGCTAGGTTGAGCATGAGATAAATCGTTGTGGTGAAGGCGGTGCCCAACAACAAGGCGCGGGGCAAGGTGGTTTGTGGATCGCGAACTTCACCAGCGATGTAAACCGCCGCGTTCCAACCCGCGTAGCTGAAGGAAACCCACACAACAGATACAGCGAAGCTCGACAATGACAACGCGACAGGCTCGGCCGGCACCAACGGCACTTGCGGGTGCCCAAGGCCGAACACGGCCAAGCCCACGATCAGGACCAGCACGAAGGCCACGACCCAGCTGTGCAATCTGGTGCCCCAACGATTTGAGCTCATGTGCAGGAGGGATGCCAGGCACAAGAGCGCAAGCCCTGCGGCCAGCGGCGACGCGCCTTGTGGCAAAAACGGTTTGGCGTAAGCCCCAAACGCGAGCGCCGCTGAGGCCAAGGGCGCACAAAATCCGGCGGTCAGTGAGATCCAACCTGCCAGATACCCCGCCGCGGGATGCAAGGTTTGCGACAAGAACACGTACTCGCCGCCGCTTTCTGGAATCTGCCGGGCAAGCGCGCCGTAGCAAAGTGCCCCGCAAGCCGCCACGACGCCTCCTGTGAGCCACACCAACAAAACCCAGACGCCGCTTTTCAAGTCACCCAGCAAGAAGCCTGTGGTCGTGAACACGCCGGTGCCAATCATGCTGGCCACCACCACCGCTGTGGTGGCCAACAATCCCATGTGGCGTGAAGGGGGCGTGGGGGCCGGAAGCACGAACGCTACCTTAACGGTTGTTCGGCAGGTTGTGGGTGTCAACCTCGTGCGCGTGGCGAACAAACGCGAACGACGGTCGCCTGAACAAGGCGATTGCGTGCCGGGTGGGCTCACGCATACTTGCCTGCCAAAGCGACTGTTATGAACTTCCTCCGGTGGCTCTCTTGTGTGGTGGCGTTGTTGCTGTGGCTGTGCGGGTTTGC
>JBBSJE010000017.1:0-46999 GCA_038257535.1 Polyangia bacterium | reverse complement strand
GCATGTGCTTGTGCTGGCACCTCACGTCAGCTTCGCCGATCGCTGGCGGCTAATGGCCCGGTGCCTCGGGCTTTAGCGGGACCTCCAACTTGACCGCGATGGCGGTCCCCCTCTAGCGGGCTTGGAGGCTTTCCGCCATACTCCGCGCACGAGGTTATGGGGTGCGCTTGGGGCTATCGGAATATCAGCGGCGGCTAGGCCACGGGTTTGGCACCACCTACTGGCACCTGCCGTGGTTTCTCCAGGCGTTTTCTCCTAAGGTCCGCCCAGGTTAGGCTGGGCTTCGTTGACTTTCCGCGTTGCTGCAAGCCCAGGGACGCGTCCACTTGGGCCCCCGCGTGCTAGAGAGTGCCCCTCAATGTTATTGGCTGCTTCACTGGCGGTGGTACTCCTGCTTATCGTTGTAAATGCGTTGTACGTCGCAGGGGAGTTCGCGGCCGTTAGCGTTCGCCCCACGCGTGTACAGCAACGTGCGGAGGAAGGCAGCGCTTTGGCCGCGCGCATGCTCCCCTTCGTCTCAGATCCAGCTCTGCTCGACCGCTTTGTGGCAGCCTGTCAAATAGGTATCACCGCATCAAGTTTGATCTTGGGCGCCTTTGGCGAAACGGCTTTCGCACCGCCGCTTGCTGAGCTAATTGTGAAAGCCGTAGGCATTCAGAAAGTCACGGCCTACGCAGTGGCCGCCATCATCGTGTTGGTGCTGCTCACGACGTTGCAGATGGTACTGGGCGAGCTTTTGCCCAAAGCGGTGGCGTTGCGATTTCCTCTGCAAACCGCCTTGCTGACCGTGGTGCCGGTCGCCTGGTCAAGCCGCGTGCTTGGCCCCTTTATCTTTTTGTTGAACGGCAGCGCGTTGCTAGTATTGAAACCCTTCGGCGTGAAACATGAAGGTCACCGGCACGTGCATTCGCCCGAAGAGCTTGAGCTCATCCTATCGGAAAGCAGCATCAGCGGTGTGTTGACTCCGGATGACGTTCGTCGTTTGCACAACGCTTTGTTTTTGGGAAAGGGAACGGCGCGGCAACTCATGGTCTCCCGCAACCAGGTGGCAGCGGTTGCCTTGACCACACCGTGGCCCAAGCTGATCGAGACTGTCAGCCAAAGCCCCTATACGCGTTTCCCTGTGTATGGCGACTCTCTTGATGACGTTCGTGGTTTGGTTGATACAAAAACCATCGTCGCATTGGCGCTGCGGCCAGGCCAACCGCCACCGCTTCAGTCTTTGTTGAAGCCTGCGGTGAAGGTCCCGGGCAGCACCCCGGCCGATACGCTTTTGGGCTTGTTTCGTGCCCACCGTACGCAGCAATTGTTGGTTGTAAGCGACCAAGGCGTGATCGAAGGTCTGGTGACGCTTGAGGACGCCTTGACCGAACTTGTGGGCGAACTGGCCGACGAGTTCAAAACCCGACGCCGCCGGCGTAGGCCGGCTGCCCAGGGGGCGGACAACCAAGGGATGGGAACATGAGCGCGCTGATACCGGTGGCACTCATCATTGCCATGTTGTTGCTCAACGCGATTTTCGTGGCCGCCGAGTTTGCCATGGTGGTTGCCAACCGACAGAAGCTCGAAGGCGAAGCGCACGCTGGCGATCTCACGGCGACGCGGATCGTTCGTATTCTCAGCAACCGGCGCTTGCAAGACCGTTACATCGCAACCGCTCAGCTGGGGATCACCCTGGCAAGCCTGGGATTGGGCATGTATGGCGAACATCAGCTTTCCAAATGGCTCTACGCTGCGGCAAACGCCCCCGGTATTCCCGCGTGGCTAGGATCGCACGCGCTGGCTTCATTCATTGCGGTTACGGTTTTAACGTATCTACACATCGTGTTTGGTGAGATGACGCCCAAAACGCTTGCTCTCACCAATGCCGAGCGCTCTGCGCGCGCCCTTGTGGGCTTCATGGCGGCAACCGAGATTGTGGCCCGCCCGTTGGTGGCCGTGCTCAATGGTATGGGGAACGGGCTGCTCAAAAGCCTGCGCATCTCGGCGAAGGCAGAGGCGCTGGAACAACACCACAGCGCCGAAGAGATCCAGTATCTGGTTCGCGAAAGTGGGCAGAGCGGCCTTATCACACCACAAGCGGCAGAAGTCATCGAGGAGCTTATTGAATTTGGGCAGCTGACCGCCGGCGAGGTGATGTTACCCCGCGTTCGAATTGAAGGCGTCGAGCTGGGGTCGCCGGTGGAGGAGCTTCGCAGGCTGGTTCAAGATGAGCCTCACACCCGCTATCCCGTGTACGTGCGCGACCTTGACCACATCATTGGCACCATTCACATCAAAACCGTGCTTCGGCGCGTGCTCCAGGGCACCGGCATCGCCCAATCGGACATCAAGCCCGTGCCATTCGTTCCCGAAACATCAACCTTGAACAAGGTTCTGCACGCTTTGCGCATGCAAAGAAGCCAGATCGCGGTTGTTATGGACGAGCATGGCGGTACCGCAGGGATCGTTTCTATCTCTGATCTGTTTGAGGAAATCGTAGGCGAAATTGAAGACGCTTCGCCTGGCAGCTCTCCTGAAATCAGTTTGCAGCCTGATGGCACTTGGCTTGTCCATGGCACAGCCAGGGTAGACGATGTAAGCGAATCCATCGGGCGAAGCATCGGCCGAGACGACGTTGACAGCATTAGTGGACTTGTCCTTGCTCTGTTGGACCGACCGCCGGTGCCTGGTGACGTGGTGGAGGTCAACGGAGTCACCATTGAGGTGGTGCATGTTGAAGGGCACGGCGTAGAGGTGTGCCAAATTCGCATCTCATCCGACAACTTGGGACCAGGCGCCTGATCAGGCCCCCGGCCTCGAAGACCTTTCATGTTTGATGTCTGCTACCTTTCAGGACCGCAATGACAATCCCAGAAGAGCGCGCGGGCAAAAAGGATGGGTGGAGGGCGTACCTGCCGCCCTTGGTGCTTTTGGCAACGCTTCTGGTGGCGTGGGCGCTGCTGCAAGTGTTTCCACTGCTTCAAAAGGTCTTGTTCCTGGCCCTGGTGGGGGTGCTTTTGAGCATGATGCTTCACTACCCCGTGAAGTTCCTGTCGCGTTGGATGCCGCGTGCCGTGGCGCTCGCTTTAACAGTCGTCGCGCTCTTGGGAATGGCTGCGGGATTTGTGCTGCTGTTGGTGCCACTCGTTGGCAAACAAGTCACCCTGCTCAAGGAGCGAGCTCCCGAGGCGCTAAAGCGACTTACATCTTGGTGGGAGAAGGTGTCTGGGAACACTGAGCTGCCCAGCGCAAGTGAAATCACAGAGCGCCTCCAAGGCGAAGTTGGCGCGATCTTGCAGCGGGTGATCCCCGTTGCGGCTGGCACCTTCAACGCGATTGGCGAGACGCTTGTGGTTTTGGTGTTGGCCCTGTTTCTAGCCTACAAACCGGAAGTCTACGTACGCGGCTTTGTTCAGTTGTTTCCACCTGCCCGAGAGACTCAAGTGTCTACGGTGGTGGCAAAGGTTGGCGATGCCTTGGGCGGATGGGTCAAGGGAACCTTGGGCGCAATGGTCGTGGTTGGGCTTCTAAGCAGTGTGGGCTTGTTGATCATTGGAGTTGATAGCTGGTTGGTTCTGGGACTGTTCTCGATGCTTGGGGAATTCATCCCTTTTTTGGGCCCCATCTTTGCTGGTGGCTTGGGCATTTTGGTGGCACTAGGGGAGTCTCCTCAAACGGCGGTGAAGGCGGCAATTCTTTATCTTATTGTGCAGCAGCTTGAAGCCAATGTGGTGCAACCCGTCGTAATGAAGCAAGCGGTGCACATCGAACCCGCTCTGCTGTTGCTTTGGCAGCTCGTGTTCTTGCAGGCGTTTGGACTCGTGGGCTTATTCGTGGCAACACCCCTGCTCGCGATGCTGCAAACACTTGTGCAAGCAATCTATGTTGAAGGTGTTTTGAAACGCCGCCCTAGCGGCGTTGATCCCCCAGCTGCCGCATAAAACTCACATGGCTGGCGCTTCATTCGATTGCCTCACTGACCCCGCTGCTTTTGTCATTGATGGCGCCAATCGGATTTGCAGGTTAGGGGATGCAGGCTATGGCTTGCGTGCGGGCGTTCTCATTGCGGGATTGCTCTGTGTGGGCGGCTTTGCTCTGGCGGCCAAGCGACCGAACGTCAACTCGAAGCTTATGACCGTGGTCATCGCAGTGGCCCTCGCGGCGCTGTTGCCAGGGCTTGTGATGGTGTTGCTGGTGCGCGCGGACGCGCCTATGCAGGCCTCACGCACGGCGGATGTGGTGCGAGAGCGGATGACGTCGTTTCGGGCGGCGGCCACGGGCTTGGCCTGTGTCGATGTTGTCAAAGACGAGTGCATCGCTTGTCAGCCTTTGGCGCAATTGACGTTCCGAGCGTGTGGCCCCCCTCCCAAAGCCCCTGCGGCCTTGCAAGGGCGTGCACAGTTTGGTGAAAGCGCCTTCACAATGCCCGACTGCGAACGGCAGGGGGCCACCGTGTTGTGTGGAACAAGCCCATGATGGCGCTTCGCTTGGGCTTGGGGCTGCTTGCTTTCGCGGGATGCGGGGGCTTCATTGACCTTGTGGCTTTCCGCGGACAATCGCTACGATCACAAACGCCGTGGTCGGCACGTTTGGTCATATGGTGGCTGCTTGGGCTGGCGGGCATTTACGTCGTATCGCTGCGCTCGACAGTGGCATTTGTGCTGGTGGTCGCAATTTTGTTGGTGCCAACGCTGCGCTCATCCAGCGCCTCGTCCGCGACCACCGTCCCAACCAGGTCCGAATCATGGCCCGCGTTTGGCGTGATCTTGTTGATGACGTTTTGGATCTTTGCACGTCCGCTGGTGCCACTGGCGTGGGACGAGTTTGTTTGGATCGGCAAAGCGCAAATTGAGGGGCGGGAAGGGTTCGGCGCCCTAAGAGCCGCAGCTTTGGTGCCTGGTCGCGAGGTCTTTCCCCCCGGCTATCCTTTGCTCTGGTCTCTGTTGCCCGCGTGGCTGGTTCGAAGCGAGGATCTGGCAACACTCAGTCTGGGCTATTCGGCTGCACGGCTTTTGTGCTTTTGTGCCTTTGCACTGGCGTTGCACGCCGCTGCCATGCTGCGCGTTTGTGCTGGTGCGGACTGTCTGCGAATCCGCGAACGGCGCGTGTTGCTGATAGCTGCCGTGGCCACCACGCTGATGGCACCGCTGTTTTTTGAACATATACGTTTGATGTACGCCGATGCGGCGGTGGGACTTTTGGCCGCCACCTTGACGCTCACGTTCTTGTCGCAGTCACAGGCGCAGCGCGGTTTGCCGGTGTCAATGGCGGTCCCCGCCTTCTTGGCCCCCATCGTGTCCATTGTGCTGTGCGGTCTTAAAGATGAAGGCGTTGGCCATGTGGCCGCGATCAGCGCCATGGCGCTTCTGTTAGGCGGAAGGTCGATGCGGGTGAGCGCCTTGTGTAGCCTGGGGACGGCCACAGTTGTCACAGCCTGCTGGCGATTCACGCTGGCGCGCCATGCGATCGAGAACACCGATCACGCCATCGGTGTGCCGGCGGTGCTGGCGTTAGGCAAGCTGTTCCAGCAACTGCTCAAAGACGCTCTGGATCCGCTTTCCTGGGGGCTCCTGTGGCCCCTGGCCGTCGGGGCAGCCACCTGGCTGCTGCTTGCTCGGAACCGCAACGATGCCGAATCCGCTACGCATACGCGCGCGGAAGGCCGCTTCCTCGCAGCGGCTCTATTGGGTCAAGCCGTGATGTTGGAGGGGGCCGTGCTGTTGGGACCCGAGGTCGTGCGCTTCTTCGCCCTGAATGGCACTTTGTTCAATCGCATGTTGGTGCAACTTACGCCCGCAGCGGCTGTGGTGTTGCTGGCCTTCGCACAAAGCTGGAGGCGCGCTGAAGGCTGATCGCAGCTGGGTCGCAACCGGTCGCGGCGCGAATCGGCGACGAATCTGAATCGAAAGCTGGTTTTCCCCCTTGACCACGCCGCGCTCGGGATTCTAAGCAAGCTTCCATGCCGCAAGAAACCCATAGCTTCCAAGCCGAAACCAAACGCCTTTTGGATCTGATGATCCACTCCTTGTACTCGAACAAGGACATCTTTTTGCGGGAGCTTATCTCCAATGCGTCCGACGCTCTGGACAAACGCCGGTTTCACGCCCTCACGGATCCCAGCTTTGCTGGCGAGAATCTCCAGATTCGGCTTGAGGTCAATGAGGCCGAGCGCAAGCTGTCGGTGCTGGACAGTGGCATTGGCATGACTCACGACGAGATGGTGTCCAACCTGGGCACCATCGCGCGCTCAGGCACCAAGGAATTCCTGGAACAGCTGTCGACGGCCGACGCGGCTTCCCGGCCAGAACTTATCGGCCAGTTCGGCGTGGGATTCTATGCCAGCTTCTTGGTGGCCAATGAAGTCGCCGTGGTTTCGCGCAAGGCTGGAAGCGATCAGGCGCACAAATGGGTTTCCACGGGCGATGGCACATTTACCATCGAGCCCGCCTCGCGCGACGACGTGGGAACCACCATCACCTTAACCCTCAAGCCAGCCAACGAAGATGAGGGCATTGCCGATTACACGAACAGCTGGACGCTGCGCCAGATCGTTCAAAAATATTCTGACTTCGTGGCGTATCCGATTGTCACGAAAACCCGAAAGCCCCAACCCGAGGGCGACGACAAGATCATTGAATTTGAGGACAAAACCCTCAATTCGATGAAGGCCATTTGGATGCGTCCCGAAAAGGACGTGACCGACGAAGAATACAACCAGTTCTATCGCCACATCACCCACGACTGGAACGACCCCGCGGGCCGTGTGCTCACGAAGATTGAGGGGACCATCGAGGCGCGCGGGCTGCTGTTTGTTCCAGGCAAAGCGCCCCGGGATCTGTTTCGCCCCGACATGGCTCATAGAGGCGTGCAGCTTTACATCAAGCGCGTTTTCATCTTGGACGAATGCAAGGAGCTTTTGCCCAATTACCTGCGGTTCGTCAAAGGTGTGGTTGACGCCGAAGATCTGCCGCTCAATGTGTCCCGCGAAGTTCTGCAGAGCAATGGTCAAGTGCGGGTGATCAAGCGGCAGCTTGTGAAGAAAACCCTGGACCTTTTGACCAAGAAGCTTGAGGAGGATAGGGCGGGGTATGAAGCGGTGTGGAGCGAGTTCGGCGCGGTCTTGAAAGAAGGCCTCATTCACACGCCCGAGCGCAACGACAAGGTGTTGGACATCGTGTTGGCGCCTTCGGTGGCCAAAGAGGGGCGCTTGGTGTCGCTCAAGGAATACGTTGAGGCGATGAAGCCTGAGCAGGAGGTCATCTACTACCTCACCAGCGCTTCCTACGATCTGGCCAATCACTCCCCGCATCTCGAAGCCTTCAAAGCCAAGGGGATTGATGTTTTGGTTTTCACCGATCCGGTGGATGAGATGTGGTTGCAAGAGGATCCCAAGTTTTCCGACAAGTCGTTCGTGGCTGTTGACAGCGCCGACTTAAAGCTGCCCGAAGGCAGTGCCGCTGACCAAAAATCCGACGCCTCCTCGGAGGAAGACAAGACTGCCTTCAAGGATCTGCTGACCGCCATTCGCATTTCGCTTCAGGATGACGTCAAAGACGTGCGCCTCTCTGACCGATTGACATCGTCTGCGGCATGCTTGGTTTCAGAGAAAGGCGACATCACGCCTCAGATGGAGCGTTTGATGCGGCTGAGCGGGCAAAACATTCCGCGCATCAAGCGCGTGTTGGAGGTTAACTCCACGCATCCGGCCATCGTGAAGCTAAAAGAAAAGCACAGCGCGCAGGCTGACACCCCCGAGATTCGAGATCTGTCGCGGCTGCTGTATGGGCAAGCGCTGCTTGCTGAAGGAGGCCAGTTGGAGAATCCAGCCGCCTTTGCCAAGCTAATCACAGACGTGATGGTGCGGGCTTAAAGCACTGGGACCGACAAACAATCGATCGACGTTTCCATGCGGAAGTTCGACTGGGTGATGTGCCGCTCCGCATGGAAAACATCCAATGAATAGCGTTGTCCCACCTTGATGCCCAGCTCAGCGGCCATGGCGTCGAAATCAATCGTCGCGCTCTCTACGCCGTGGATGCCACCCAGATCCAACGCAAGCTTTCCGTTGACGAACACCCACACGTCGTCATCGCCCTTGAAGGTGAACTTTTCTTTGCCGCGATAAACGAAGCCGCCGCGGATTTCAGTGGTGAAATGGAAGTTGTGGTTGCGCGTCTCGTTGCCGAACCCTCGGTCGTCGATAGGAAAGAAGGCGTTGTTTTCGTAGACGTACACGCCCGGTGAAGTCTCTTGCATGGGCAGCACGATCGAAAACCGCATGTTGGTTTTCTCGACGTCCCGGTACCACTGCGCGAAGGTCTGCTGGCTGGTGATGAGGGTGGGCATGTTGTGCGCGTAGACCGGCTTGCCATCGGCGTCTAAGGTGGCCTTCACAAGCCCGCGGGTTAGCCCACGGTCGTAATCCAGATTCTCGAAGTCGATGTGCTTGTCGCTGAAATCGCGGATGATGGCGCCCAGCTGACCGCAGATTTCTCCATTGTTCGAGCCGCCGCCGTTGGATGCGCCCCCGCCGGGACGTGTGTTGTCGAAATCAACGGTGAACCCGCCCGACCCGCCTTGTGCCCCCGATCGATTGCCTGAGCCGCTAACGTCGGTTTCCGCGGACGCACATGCGCTGGACCATAGGGCTAAGATGGCCGCGAGCTTCAGGGGAAGGTTTCGGGAAACAGCCGGCATCAATGTCATACCCAGCATTGGGCCGCAGATGCGGTGCTGTAATCAAGAACCTTCGGCCAAAAATCGCTCAAATACCACGGATTTTTGGCACATTTCCCAGTTTCAACGACGAGCGTGTTTTAGCGTTTTCGCACTAAAAATCTTGCTCGTCGACCTCGACGTCGCTCAGCTCTTCAAGGTCGATGTCAAAGTCCCCTCCGGGGCATTTCTTCGACAAAGCTTCGCAGGCAGCGGGGTTCTCAAGCGATTGGGCTGAGTCTGTCAGGGTTTTCAAGGTATCGGCAGTGACTTTGTCGCACGTTGGCGCTTTGTTGCCGAGAGTGGCCATCACCTTCAAAGCGTCGTTGAAGCATTTTTCAACCTCGCCCACTGTCGCTGTGCAGGTGGTGTCCACGTCGCACTCGGCATCGCCATCGGATGAACCATCGTCGGCCATACACTCGTTGTAGGCCTCGGTACAGACTTCACTGGGCTTGCCGCCGAAGCTGGCTGCAATCGCACCCGAAAAAGCACCCATGAATCGACACAATGGCCGTTGCAGAGATCCGTCTTTGGTTAGCTTGTCGTCAGCATCACAAAACTGCTTTTGCTCGGACGGCGTAAGATCACTGACCTTCTTTCCTTGATCCACGCCTGTGGTGAAGTCTCCGCCACCGCCCCCACAGCCATATGCGGTCAAACCCAAGACCAACGACGTGATAGTGACGAAATTTTTCATGGTGATGGACTCAGCGTAAATCGAGACAGTTCAAACCACAATGGTTGGGCCTCGGGCGCTTTGCAGTTTAAGGCGTCAATGTAGTCGTTTCTGCGATGCCTCCTGATCGCTGCCTGGAAGCTGGCTAGAAGAAGTCACCTGGGTTGCCGCTGAAGCCGGTCTTCTACGAATTGCACCACCCGCGCGGCCCGTTGTTTCCAGGTGAATTGGGCCGCCTCCGCCTGCGCCGTCGCACCCAAACGTTGCCGCAGCGGGGCATCCTCCAGCAGCGTTTGCAGGCGCGCTTGGGCCGCATCAGGGTCGTCCGGCGCCACCAAGGCGGCGTTCTCGTTGTCGCGCAGAACCTCAACAAGATCAGGCGTGTTAGGCGCGAAGATGGCGCGCCCCGCGGCCAAATATAGGAAGGTTTTGATCGGCAGCACGGTGTTGCCAATCTTTTGCAGCGGCCCCGCGGTGGGTGGCACAAACAGAATGTCGGAGGCGTAGAGGTAAGGCACCGTGTCTTTAAACGGCTGCCAGGCCACAAGTTGCACGTTGCCCAAAGACGCCACGCGCGCTTCTACGGTTTTGTCGCCCTGATGCCCCACCACCACAAAGCGAACGTGCGGAAACTTGGCGGCCAAGTCGAACATATGCCCCAGCCCCTTGGCCATGTTCACGTGCCCTGTGTACGTGACGATCAGGCCTTCGCCAGGCAGCCCCACTTGCGCGCGGGCCTGGGCTTGTGAAAGCACGGGCTGCATGCGCTTCGGATCGTGCCCGTTGTGCGCCACCAAAATGGCCGCTTCGGACATGCCTAACTCTCGATAAGGTTCGGCCGCCAAATGCGAGTGAAACACGCCGCCCAGAAACCGAGGGTGTTGCGCCACCCAGCGGAACAGGGGCCGCAGCAGGCGCACCTGCCGGGGCCAGGGCCGGTAGGTTTCGTAAAGCACGGGAATGTCGCCCTTGCGCAGGGCCGCAACCATCGTGGGAATGTTGCGCGTATAGAGCACATCGGCTTGCGACCAATCGCCCTTGTCAGCGCAGGCCCGAGCGTGGGCCAGTTTCTCGCGGGTGCGCCGTGCGGGAAACACGCTTTGAAAGGTGGTGACGTGAAAATTGGCCGGCACCTCGTAGTAGCGAGCAATGGCGTCAACGTTGGGGGCTGGGCCGGTTTTGGGCGCGGGCAACCACATATCCACGTGGTGACCCAGGTCGGACAAGGCCGCCACCATCGACACGATTTGCTCGGAATCGGTCTCGTGCAGAGGAAAAACTTGGTCGTTGGCGCAGACTATCCGCATAGGCTGTGCCCGTGCTACCCCCCTTCCGTCGGCTCGTCAATCACCCCAGCTGGTTTGCGGCCGGCCAGGTCTGGAGCTAGAAGAGCGGTTCAATGCCTGCGGACGCACCTTTGTTCGATGCCGTGGTGGCCATCTTGGCTGATGGCGCCCGCCCTGATGTTATGCGGCGTCTTGCCAGCGAAGGGCATTTGCCCACCTTCAAAACGCATTTTCTAGACCGCAACGGCATGGCCACCGCCGCCAGCGTGTTTCCCACCGTGAGCGGACCAGCGCATTTGCCCTTGCTGTGCGGCGTGCATCCCGCCACCGCCAATTTGCCTGGCATTCGTTGGGCCGAGCGTCCGCAAGGCAATGGCGGGTTCTGGGGCCGCACGCGTTCCTATATGAGCCCGGGGCGGGCGGCCAAATTGCAGCGGGACATCCCCGCGCAGGTCACCACGTTGTTCGCGCACATCCCCGGCATGGCCGATGTGAACACCTGGTTTGTGCGCGGCTGCCCCGGCAAGGCGCGCCGCACCCGGTTTTCAAAAGCGGGCGCGTTCCTGCGCAGCCTTTCAACCAAGGATTGGTATAGCTCGGACCAACAGGCCGAACACGCAACGGTCAAGGCCCTGGAAGCCGGATTTACCTCAGTGCACGCGGTGTTTCCCGCCATCGATGAACTGGGACATCGCTGCGGTCCGCTGTCTGATGAATCGCTGGAAGCCTATAAGCGTTTTGATCTCAGACTGAGCCACGTGGTGGACGCTCTGGTGCGCTTGGGAAGGCTAAACCGTACCTTGCTGCTTGTGACGTCTGACCACGGGCAAACCGGCACGCACACGCACGTGTCGCTGGAGGATGTTGTTGAAGACGTGATTCCCCAAACCGTCAGCTACCCGCGTTTGTGGCGGCATTCACGGCGGCCACATGCGGCGGTGATGGTGTCAGGAAACGCCATGGCCAACATTTACCTGCGCGGTGAAACCAATTGGGACACGCGTCCCGATTTGGAGAAGCCAGGCACCCCAGGTTTTGATTTGCGGCAGCGCTTGCTCGAACACGAGGGCATCGATCAGCTGCTCTACCGGCAAGCGGATGACGTTTTGGTGCTGGCCAACCGGCATGGCAAACTCAAGATTGTGGTGCCCGCGTTTGAGGGCGCCGAGCCGCCGCATTTGCATGTAAGCGTTGAAGGCCAAAACCCCTTGGGCGAGGCCACGCCTTTGGGCAACGTCAGCCGCTTGCAAGGGTTACAGGGTTTGCAGGACGCGAACTACACCGATGTTGCATGGCAGGTGTGGAATTTCTATCGCTCATCACGCGCGGGAGATCTCGTGGTGTGCGCCCAATCGGGCTTTGATCTGCGCGAACGCTTCGAGTACCAACCGCACAATGGTTCGCATGGCACTTTGCACCGCGATCACATGTTGGTGCCGGCCGCAATCAACGCACAATGGCCGCAAGGGGCCTTGTTGTCGTCGGTGGACCTATTCCCCACCATCTTGGACGCTTTGGGTAAGCCCATCCCAGCCGGTTTGGACGGGCACGCTCATAAACTCACGGCATGATAAAGCGCGCAGCGTCGTGAGCCAGTCTACGCAAGCACACCACGCCCGTTGGTTGATGGGTGGCCGCACGCTGGCCACGTTCATTGAAGCGGCGATGCCGCTGGTGATCGCGGCGGTTTTGAGCAAATCGCAAGCGGGGCTTTTGTTTGCGATCCTATTGATCTACACAACCACCGAACTGATCTTGACGAGCGGGTTGCCCGTAAGCCTCAGTTATATGCTACCGGGGCGGCCACTGCATGAGCGCGCCGCCATCACGCGCAAGCTCACAAAGCTTTTGTATGGCATTGGCGCAATGGCCGGCGCGGCGTTTGTTGGCGCCAGCGTCATCGCGGCAAACATTGATCCTGCGTCGTCGGTTGCGCACCTTGGTTTCTTGGCATTGCTGCCGCTAGGCGATGTGCCGTCGCGGGTGTTGCCGCAACTGCTGATTGTTGAAAGCGCTCCCGCGGCGGCCACCGTGAGTGTCACGCTGCGTTCCTTGGGGCGGGTGGTCTCGCTGTTGATCCCTGTGTTGCTGGGCTGGAGTTTGCCCGCCACGCTCTTAACCATGAGCGCCTTCGGGCTCGTGATGGCGGTCGTGTGCGCGGTGTACGTGCGGAAGGTGCATGCCTCTGCCCAGCGAGTTGAGAGTCCCATCAGCACCCGAGAACTTGTGCGGTTTTCGTTGCCCGTAGGCGCCACGGATCTTGTGGCCAACCTCAACGGCGCGCTGGACAAGGCTTTGATCACCGCCTTGTTCGCAAAGGCCATCTTAGCCGAGTACCAAGCGGGCGCCTTTCAGATCCCCATCGTGCCCAGCGTCGTCTACGCCGTCGGCATTGCCTACGCGCCTCGCTTCGCCGAACTCTTGCGCGCTGGTCAGGGCAAATCCGCGGTGGATCTGTGGCGTGCGCAATCCGCAAAAACCGCCCTGTTGATCGTGCCAATTTCCATGGTGTTTATCGTGGCCGCGGAGCCCGCTATGGTGGCGTTGTTTGGAGCCCAATACCTCAACGGGGCCTCCGTGTTGCGGCTTTACAGCATCATGACCTTGGGCCGGATCACCAGCTACGGAACCTTGATCGTAAGCGCAGGTCGCGCGTCGCTGCTGTTTCGCGCCGCCTTCATCGCCTTAGTGGCCAACGTGGTGATCAGCGTCCCGTTGGTTTTTCTCATGGGTTTCAACGGCCCGGCGTTGGGAACCGTGCTGGCGTTCATACCCACCGTGTTGATCTACGTTCGCTACATCTCCATCTCAACCGGGGTGCCGTTTAAGCAAGTGTTCCCCCTCGCCGCGTTCTCGAGGGCGGTTGGCTTGGGTTTGTTGGCGGCGCTGCCGGCGTTGGCTTGCGGGCTCACGTTCTTCGATCCCGCCCGCGGCCGGCTGCCCGCGCTCCTGTTGTTTGCCGTACAAGCTACCTTGGTTCTGGTTGGCTTCGGGGTCTTAGGCACGATCACCAAACAAATCAGCCGCGACGATTGGCGTTTCTTGGTGGGCTGGCTTGTAAGGCGCAAAAAAACCGCGTCCCCGCCATAGGCCGCCTGGCCGCCATTTATGGCGAAAAGTGCCCTGCAGGAAACGGTTTAGAGGCTGGCCGCATCAGATCTTTGGCCAGATCGCGCGTGGCCGATCCACCTTGGCGAATCACAATGCGATCAATGCCGAAACCCGCCGAACGCCCCTGAATGTACATCGCATGCAGCCCGGGTTTCAGCGCAATTGCGGAATACAACAACAGAGGCGAACGCTCGAAAGTGAACTTGCGCTGGTTGCCTTCACCGGTCACCAGACGTTTCACCGTTTCAGTTTGCCCGATGCGGCCGTGCCACGCATCGTTGTCGCCGTCGGGTTGAACATTGTGCGTGCGAACCTCCCAGGTGTAGGGGCCAGCATCCTCAGGGCGAATCCAGTATTTGATCACGAGCCAATCGCAACGGTTGCCCTGGTGAATCTGGTTGTGATCCTCTTCCACGCCCGAAATGGTGTAGCCGTTCCACACAAGATAGCCCGAGCCGGTGAATCGGCTTCCGTCGCTGGTGCTTGGATTCGTGGTGGTGCGACGCCAGTTGCCCGTATGAGCCAGGTCTTCAGCTTCAATCACGATGATGCCGTCGCGATCGGGAACGAACACAGGCCCGCGAAAATCTTTGGCGGCGAAGTCTTTGGGTTTGTTCGTGGCGCGGGTGGGGCGCTCGGCGCAGTTGCTCGGGCAATTGCCTCCCGGCTCGCACGCGCCCCAGTCAATCTTAACGCCCGCAGGTGGCTCTAAAGTTGTTCGGCCTCCCGTGTTTGACGGCGTGCCTCCCGCGCCTCCCGCCGCGTTGCCGGCCATGCCCCCTGCGCCTTCACGCGCGTCCTCCTCATCGGGCGTGCCGCTGTCAGCAGGCGCGCCCCCGGAGCCGCCTTCGCCCAAGCCGTTGTCGTTGCCACCCGCGCCGTCGTCTGAGCCCCCGGAGCCGCCGGCCTCGTCGTTGGTGTTGCCGGTGTCGTCGGTTTCGTCGTCGCCACCTTGCCCCCCGTTGGCAGGTTGGCTTGAACCGCCCGAACACGCTGTGGCGAAGAGAACGAAAACGCAGATGCTAAGGCGATGACTCATGCTGACCTCTTTGGCTAGCGGCCTCGAGAAGGGCCATTTGATTAGAGCAAATCTGGTACCCCTTAGAATTACCAGCATATATCTAAAAGCATAGGTATTAATGCTGATAAGCAAGTGAGTCGCGATGCGACATTCGGTTATCCACCGCTTTCTCAATTGCAACGTTCACGCCGTTAACTGACGAAAGCCGCTGGAAACGGCCTCCTCATGACAAAACGCCTCAAAACTGCCGTTTTCCATCTGTCCACCCCGTTGGCCCTGTGCGCCTTTTTCATCGCAGCCTGTGTTGGCACCGGTTCCCCGGTCGACGACACTGAAGACAACAATGGTGGGGGCGGGGCTTCTGGCGGCCCGGGCGGGTCCGGAGGACAAGGGACGGGCCTCAACAAAGATGATCCCGCGGTGCGCTTTGGCAGCCGCAGCAAAGATCCGTGCAAAGGCAGCCCCGGTCCACAAATCACCATCATCGGCATGGGGGGCGGGGAACAGTCTGGCTGCTCGGCCAACGAGCCCGCGAAAGGCCAGTGGCATTGTTTCGAGGCGTTGGTTCGGCAACCCAACAAGGTAAGCGTGCAAACGTACATCGACGGGCGCGCTCTGACGTATCAATCAAGTGGCAAGCCGGTGTCTATGAGCATCGAGACAACCGATGCCATCTCTCAAAAGGTAAACCACCTTCGTTTGGGCTTTTTCACCCACAACTCAACCGGTGCTGGCAACGTGTTCATTGATGACGTGGTGGTTGCGCGCGAGCGGGTTGGCTGTGGCGGCTAAGCTGCAGCCACGGGTTCAAGCCCTGCCATGGTGCTTGTTCCGGTGCTAAAGCGCTTCGCCGGAATTCCCAGGCGTTGCAGCATGGTCACGAAAAGATTCGTCAGTGGATAGTTCCGGTCTTTGTTGAAAGCCAGATGCTGGCCGTGGTTGAATCCGCCGCCGGCAAACAAAGTTGGCAAATTCGTGGTGACGTGCGTGTGTGCATTGCCAAGGTTCGTGCCGTAGAGCACCATGGTGCGATCCAAAAGTGAAACGCCATTCTCCTTAACAGCCTTCAGATCGGCAAACAGCTCGCTGAGAAGCTGCATGTGCATTTGATCGATGGCCTTTAGCTGATCCAGTTTTTCAGGCGCTTTGCCGTGATGGGACAGGTTGTGATACCCGTCCTTAATTTGGGCGCCTTGCACCTCAACCGCGGGCGAGCTGACGCTGTCTAACATCAACGTAACGAGACGCGTGGAATCGGTCTCGAACGCTAGTTTCGACATGTCGTACATCAGTTTCAACTTTACGAAATATTGTTTTGTTGACGCCGGATCTCCGGGTGGCAACGCGGTGACCACAGGCTTGGGGCGGCGCTCCCAGAGCTTTTGCACCTCTAAGCGTTTTTCCAGATCTCTTACGCCCGTTAGATACTGGTCCATGCGATCCCGATCGCGGGCGCCAAGCCGTTGCAACACCACCTTTGATTGATCGGCAATCGCATCCAAGATGCTGGCGCCCAGTTGCAGCCGCCGCTCTTGCGCCACAATCTCGTCGCCCGTGGCGGTTACAAACAAGCGCTTGAAAACTTCAGACGGCTTTTCCTCCGCTGGTATCAACACGCCCGATCCGGTCCAGGAAATGCCTCGCTTGCCCTGCGCGACATTCACCCCCAAAGCCAGATAGGGAAATCGTGTGAGGTGCCCGATGTGTTCGGCCGCGTGCTGATCAAGCGAGATCGTGTTGCGAAAGCCTCCGCGTCCAGGATGTGGCGCGCCGGTGAGAAAACAGATGTCAGCAGGATGGCCACCGTCTACATCCGGATGCGACACCCCACTGAACACGGTGAAGTCGTTGCGGTGCGGCTGCAGCGTTTGTAGGTAGGGCGAGGGCGTATAGTTTCGACCAGCGTCGGTGGGAAAAAACTGGTCGGGCAAAAGCCCCAAATTGTTGCAAACAGCCAACATGCGCATGGGCGAATCGGCAGTTTGCGCACGCGCGGATGCGGGGGCCAGTGCCTCTAGGGCCGGCAGAGCCAGGCTAACCCCGGCACCACGAAGAAATTGCCTACGCGCGAGGGGGCCTGGGAAAGCGCGCGGCTTGGATGTTCGGGCCAAAACGTTGCGTGGCATGGCGGTTTCCTACTTTTTTCGAAACAGTTCGCTTTGAACCAACTCATGAATCAACGTGCGAACGCCAAATTGACTGGCGTGTGCCTTTGCGATGATCGCATCCACCACCGGGCGATCGGCGAACTGAACCGGCGCGCCTGTCGCAAAGGTCGTGAACTGGTGCACAAGGTTCCGCGCCAAGACTTCGGGTTGCGCCAACAACAGCGTTTTGAGGCCCCTAACGTCCTCGAAGCGCCGCCCATCAGGAAGCTGTCCCGTGGAATCGGTTTTGGGGCCCCACGAAAACGCGTATCGCAAGCCATCATGACCAAAACCTTGCACCGCTATGGATTCGTTGCCGATGGCGCGATAGCGATCGCGCCAACCGCCCATTGGATCAAAAGCCTCTAGCGCAAATCCGGGCGGGTCGATGTTCACGTGACAACCGGCGCAAGCGGGCAGGGCGCTGTGTTTGGCCAACTGTTCCCGAATCGTGGTGGCGCCGCTGGTGTCAGGCTCTACGGCGGGAACGCCGGGTGGCGGCGGCGGCGGTTTCTGTCCCAAAATACGCTCCATGATCCACGCGCCGCGCACCACGGGGGACGTTGTGGTGCCATTGGCCGTCACCTTCAGCACGCTGGCCATGGTCATCAAACCTCCGCGCGGGCTTTCGCGTGGCAACCTCACGCGCCGCCAATGCGATCCTTTGACGCCCGGCACATTGTAGTGCGCCGCCAAGCGTTCGTTAAGAATCGCAAAGTCGGCCGCGACAACATGTGAAGCGCTGAGGTCTTTTGCGACAATTTCAGAAAAGTACGCTTGCGGCTCGGCCGCCATTGATTCAATCAACAAATCATCCAGCTGATAGTCTGGATACAATGTGGCGTCAGGCGCGGTGGCTGGCAGCTTGCGCAGGTCTAACCAATAGTCGAGGAAGTTGTTGACGAAACGCTGGCTGCGGGCGTCTTTAAGCAGTCGCTCAGTTTGCTGCCGCAGCACCTCAGGCCGCTTGAGGCTTCCAGTGCGCGCAAGCCGGAAAAGCTCTTCATCGGGGGCTGCGTTCCATAGAAAATAAGCCAACCGAATCGCCAAGGCGTTGTCCGAGAGCACGCCCGGCGCTTCGTCCAGATACAAAAACTCAGGCGACGACAGCACGGCTGTGTAGCCCGCAATCATTGCCTCGGTGAAATCATAGCCTGAGTCCAAAGCGTGATGGATGACCTTTGAGAAACGCATCTCATCAGCGCTGCTCACCGGGCGGCGATAAACGCGGGCAAGAAACCCTCGCAGCAGCGCTTCGGCGTCCGCCTTTGGATCCTGTGAAATCACCTTCACCTTGCGGCCCGTGGATTCATCTTGGCGTAAGGGCAAATTTCCAAATAGCCGCTTGTGACTGGCGGGCGGCCACGCCGGCACCAAAGGCCCTTCAACTTCCAACCATTGGTACGCCACCGCGGGCATACCCTCATTGGTGGCCAAAGGATTGCGAAAATCCGGCGGCCGCGAACGCACAAGCCGAGACGCATCGGGGCGGATGGTTTCGCCTTGCTTCAGCCAAACCTGAATTTCAGCCACCTTCGATCGTGGGTACACATCAAACGTTCCCAACTTGCGCAGATCGTGTGGAGGCGCATCGGCATAGAGTGTGACGGGTTCAGGACGCCGCCCCGGGGTGATGTTTGACCTGTCCACCACCCAAAACGTTTCGGGGGCTTTGTCAGCGATCCAAATTGAGTAAGCAGACAGACGCACCTTGTAGATGCCGGTGTGCGGCGCTTTGAAGTTGTTGAAACGAATCTCGGTGGGCTCGTAGGTGCTTGACGCCAAAGCCACGGCCGGTTTGTTCTTTGCAGGGCCTGTGTTCAACGCCTGCTCGCGCGAGCTGGGCACGGGCAGCGCTTTGTAACCAACCAGCGGGAACGCTTGGCGAACGGGTGGCCCTTGAAAAAATCCACCGATGAACGACCGTTGGTCGCGGGCGTGGTGGCGCTCGGTCTTGGCCTGTGGACGTTCGATCTGGTGCACCATGGCTTGCCTGAGCGCATGCTCCGCGGCGCTTAAGTATCGCGACATGTTCACGTGTGAAACGTCCAGCGCTTCGCCAAGTTTATTGAACAGGTGAACTTCACCGTCTTCAGGAAGTAGGTGCTTAACTTCAAGATGGGGCAGCGAAAACAAATCGCACAAAGTGTCCTCGTACTCGATGCGGTTGAGCCTTCGGCGCACGGCGCGCCCCTGATGGGCAATGCGGCGGTCGTCAGCATCCATGAGCGCGGCGCGCAGGCGTTGCTCGAAGCCGGCCCTGTCGGCGGCGTTGGGCGTTGGCTGTTGCTTGGGCGGCATTTGCCCCGTCACAACCTTGTCGTAAATCTTTACCCAGGTTTGGAATGTGGTGGCGTCGTCAAGGGTCCGTTCCAGGGCCAATAGGTCCAAACCACCTTTGGTGTAGTCAGGATCGTGACATTCCGTGCAATGCGCCTCTAAGAACGCGTCTTGCTCCGCCCAAGCGGCCACCGGCGCGGCTTGCGCTTTGGCGTGAGCCAGCACACAGAGACAAAACAGCGGCATTGAAACGTATAAGCGCATTCGATCTGACGCTAAGCATGCGCTTAGCTACATCCAAAGAGAAGGGGCATCTAGGCGTTTGCCTATCTAACGGGAGAGGCGCATCACACGTGCCCGGCGCGCCACTTGAATAGGTAAAAATGCCATTGTTAAAGCGGTTTGGGGTTGAAAACCGTCTTCTTGTTTCGGCGGGACAGCTCTGGAACTGTCGCGCAGGTGCTTGGCAAGTTTCGGCCCCGCGTATGCAAATCGCGGCGCTTAAGCGAAAAAAAGGCCTCCCGTGCGAGGGGCCCAAACCACCAAGACAGGTCGTCGCCGCATCCATCGCCTTGCAGCTGCGGTGTGGGCAAGGGATTCTGCACGCACTCGGGGCTATCAGCTGGGCAGCGCAAGCGGATGTGAAAATGTCGCTCATGACCCCAAAACGGCTGGATCCGCGAAAGCCACTGGCGTTGTCCTTGAGCGCGCTTACAAAGGGCCGCCTTGATTTGCGGATTCACCAACACCGCGTCCACGCGCGGATCCTCGGCGGCCAGGCGCAGAAGCTCGATGCGTTCGTTTGGTAACGGGCCGGGCCGCCATGGACCTTCGCGGGGCGGATCGGCTACAGGCGCCCATTGCCAAGAGCGCAGCGGTGGACGAATCAATCCCCCGTCAAGCCGCCAAAAGTAGATGTCCACATCGAGCCCACTTTGATGGCTTCGGTGCTGCGCGGGGTAGGGTCCGCCTCGTGGCAGCGATAAGTCGCCGATGGGCAACGCGGGCAACCGCTCTGCGTGCGCGCGGGCGGCCAAGTCTTGAATGAAGGCGATGAGATCTGCGTGACCGTAATGCGTGGTGCGTTGAGGCCGGACGCTCCAATGGCCAATGCCGCGCGGAGGTAAGTTCATGCCGCCCAGCAAGCAACCTCCCGATGACGAGCCAATCACTCGCGCGGGCCCGCCTGTGGGTGTTCGTTGCGATGACCACAGCCGGGCTGAAGGCACCAGTTCAACTTCGGCGTCTTGGTGAACACGTGGCTCTTTGGCCCATGCGGCGCTGGCAATCGAGCAACAAACGAACCCGATGGCGGCAAACCGCCGAAGGCTGATGGAGAACAAGCGAAGGGCAGGCAAAACTTCACGCGGTGACTTTTTTAATTATCACCGCGTCCCGTGAAGGCATCAAGATTTGTCAGAGGCTCGCGCACCTGTTAGTCTTCAGACTCCCCTGGGCGCGGGTCAATCGCGTGTCCTTTGATTGTTGTTCTCCTGGCGTTCCCGCCATTTTTGTTCCCCATGGGACAAGGTCTGACACAACCCACAACGCGACTTGCCAGTCTGCCGCGCCCTTGCGATGAGCTGCCAGCACAACGCACAGCTGCGCTCACGGCGCGCTTGCAGCAAGATCCGATATTTATGATGCGCGCGCGCCATGGCCGCTCACCCGCCAAGGCTGTGGCTCAGGCGGAATCCTGCTGGTTCGGGGTAGGGCTTCGCGGCCAGCAGATCAGTAAGGCGCTGCCCTTGGACGTTCTTCAAATGGTTTTCGCACAAGAAACTGTGCGTCGAACGCTGGGGCTTTCGCGGAGCCACATTCTGATCGCCGACACCAACGCCCGCGCTGTTGGCGATGACGCGCTCCGGGTTCAGCGGCTCCGACGTCGCGTGAAAGACACTTTGGTGGCCGTCTGCGCCTCATTTGCGTTTCCGGTCACCGTTTTCTTTTCGTCTGAAATGAGCGACGCCGCACGTGTTCGCGATGAGGCGGTGGCCATGGGTCCAACAAATCCCTACGTGAGCTTGCAGCTGGCGCAGATGGAGCACATGCGCAGGCGAGGCGCCACGATCAAAATTGGTTGGGCGATGCGTGGGGGACGAAATGACGAGCGGCATTTCGACAACCTGTATCTGGATCACTACGACCACCCCTTAGGATTCATTTACACCCATGGCGGACGCAGCCTGTGGCGCCCAAACTCGCGCTGTTGTCCTTACGTCTGCGAACGCCCCGATCACCGCCTGCTGCTGGATCGTAGTGAGCGCATCGAGCCAAAGTTGAAGCGTCGCGAAGGATCCGATCCCGATCTGGTTCGGGGATACCGCCGGCTTTTGGCGCGGCTGGCTCGCTCGCACCGTGCGCTAGTGGATGTAACCGCCTCGGGCGATCCCATCCATCGCATGCAGAAAATCATTGATGCGCTGCCTGTGCTCGGCTAAACGCGTTAGTGCAGAAAGTCCGGGAGCTGCCACCGTCGGGGCTGACGCTGGGGCTTGGCCAGGGAACCGGCAAGCATGGATCGAGATTTCGGGTCAACGGCTGTGTTGCCTGCGCCCACTTCACCCTTGCGAATGAACTGATTTGGCAACAAGCCCTTTTCGAGCATCACAGCGGTGGCGTGGTCGAATTGCGATTCTCGCGCTTTCATTGCGGAGAAGGCGCTTGTTTTCAGCACAAATTGGAGCTTGTGCTCAGGAAGCTCAAGATTCAAAAAGTCGGCCACTTGAGTCAACGCCTGGGCGGGATCTCGCTTGAGATCTTCGTAGCGCAAGATCAATGCGCGGTTGGCATTCGCCCAGCTCTGCCAGTTCTTGACGTGGTCAGCCCACCCTCGGTACTGCACGCGCCCTTGCATGAAGCGTTGGAGAAATTCCAAAAAGCTTCCTTTGAAGCCAAGATGGGACTGATAAAGGTGATAGTAGGACACGGCAACGTCGGCGCCTTCGCGCCAGACGTAAATGTGCCGCCCCTGCAGTGGCAACCACTGCGGCGGCAGGTGCGTCTTGAAGACGCGGATGTTGGGCAATTGGTTTAGGTCTGAAGCCCGCGTGGAACCCACAGCCAAACCGCGCTCGAACCACGGAGACACTTGGCCAAAGTGGGTGAAATCGAGGCGTGTGTGACCTGCGAGCAAATACACCATGAACTGTAGCCAAGTGGTTCCTGAACGCGGGTAGCTGGCCACGAACACATCGCTGGCACGGGTTTCGAACAGCTGGCGCTCGCGCAAAAAGTTGCACGTGCGTTTGCCATCCGCCGCGATGGACTCAACGCGTGCGAAGGCGCGGGTGCCTATTTGCAAAGCTTGCGGCAACATCAGCAAGGGATTCAACATAACCCCAGTATGAAACATGCGGGCCGAATGCACATGGTCATTGCGGCCGCACGGCTCTTGGCATTTTCTGGGCGCCTCAAGCGTCTTCCCGTAGGTCGGGCACGTCGATGTTGTTGCCCTCGCGCACGCGCACAATCGTTCCAGGCGCTTTGTCCGATGCGAAAGTTTGGAAAAAACTGGGCTGCTGCTCTGGCGCCACCCGGCGATAAATGTGCGCGGCATCCAAGGGCGCAAGGTTGACGCAGCCGTGGCTACGGGCGTTGCCGAATTCGTCGTGCCAGTAGGCGCCATGGAGCGCGTAGTGCGGACGAAAGTACATAGTCCACGGAACATTCTCGATGAAGTATTTGTCCGCGCTGTCCGGCAGTGATCCCATGGTGCGGTAGGCGTATTTGTGTGTGATGCGGTAAATGCCTAAGGGCGTTGGTCGCTCAGGCAACCCAGCTGAGATCAATGTGAGATAAAGCAACTCTTCTGGGCCTTTGCGCAACGCCACCATTTGTTGGCCCACATCCACATCCACCCAAACTTCGCTTTTGCCAACGCTGGGCATGGCGGGCGCGTGTGACCAATGCCTGATAGGCGCGCCATCAAGCACGTACAGACTTGGTTTGTTCTTTGCGCGCTTGATCGCATGCCAGCGGCGACCGTGGGATTTTGTCGCGCGTGGCTTCACAAGCAGCTCAGTGTGCAGATCAAGTTGCGCCGCGGGTTTGCTATCGCCGGGTTTTTGATAAACGGCCACGTTGGGCTGAACCGTCCAACCCAGCGTGAAATCCGATCGAGTCAAAGGCCTTCGCTCAAGATCGCGACCCTGGAATCGGCTGGGCTCGTGCGGTTCGTAGCGATGAAGATCAAGCGGCTTGCCCATGCGAACCAGCTCGTCTTTGTTTCCGGGGGATTTTGGGCGGAACGCCAGCTTGTATCCAGGATCCTCTTTGCGTTGCACGTACACAAACGGCACCACATCGTCCACAAGTTCTGGGTGCGCGCGTGCGCGCTGCGTGGTGGGCTCGGTGTGGTCCAGGCAGGCGTAGCCGCCGCCGCTCACGGGGGCCCAACCTTGTTTGCACTCGGGCCCGGGCTGCGGCTTGCCAACGAGCGAAAAAACGCCGCCGGTGTCCACGATGGCGCGCCGAGGCCGCTCGGGACGCGGAACCCAATAAATCGTGACCTCGCGGAGGGCGCGCCGCGATTGGGTCGGTTTTTCCGCGTGGTCCGGCGCTGCCGCGCGCGGCGCGGATGGACCCGGCAAAAGCGTGGCGAGCGCGCCGGCAAGGGTGCAGGCCCCAACTAGACGCGCAGCCCAGCGCCACAGCGGTGTTCGGCCACGGTCAGATTCGATGCAAATCCGTTTTTGTTGTCGCCTATTAGGAGATTTACCAATCATTTCAATATCTTGTGGTTTTGTCTCCTGGAAACCCATCAAGCCAGCCCTGAATCTTTGTACACAAATGTTTTGAACACAAAATAAATCAATTGTAAATGCCCCTCGCTTTGGCGATGGGGGCGTACGCTAGCTATTTGAACCCGGTCCCCGCATGCTGGCAGCACCTAGCGATGAGTGGCTTTGAAGACAGCGTTTTGCGCGCCCTTCGGCGCATCACCCGAGCGATTGACCTGCACAGCCGGCAGTTGGTGAGCACCTACGGCCTGACGGGACCCCAGCTGGTGTGTTTGCGGGCCCTGGCGGGCACGGGTCCGCTGGCCGCCAGCCACCTGGCCAAAACCATGTCGCTTAGCCAAGGCACAGTCACGGGAATCATCGACCGCTTGGTGGCCCGCCAACTGGTCAATCGGGATCGCAAAGACGCCGACCGGCGTGTGGTGACGCTTGAGCTGTCCGCAGCTGGGCGCGCGCTGGTGGCGCAAGCGCCTTCGCCGTTGCAAGAGGCGTTCGTCTTGCGGTTGCGCCAACTGCCGCCCGGGGCTCAAGAGGAGCTGCTCAGGAACCTAACCTTGATTGTGGACATGATGGGGGGAAGCGACATCGAAGCCGCGCCGGTTTTGTCCACCTCACCGGCGGCGCAATCGTCCGAAGAGGTTCGCGACGTTTTGGCCACGGGAGAGCCCGACGTGTCAGTGGTGGCGGCGCTGGCCCGTGACCATTCGAGCCGGCCCTGAGCTTGCTGTCTCATGGCCGCTGAACTGGGTGGCGTTGCCACGCCCACGCATCCCTTAAGTTTCATCGCGTTTCGCTGGTTCTTAACCTCGCAAACGCTGGTGACGCTGGCCGTGCAGATGCAAAACACGGTGGTTGCGTACCAGGTGTACGCGATCAGCGGCGACGTGCTCTCGTTGGGGTTCTTGGGCTTGGCGGAAGCGCTTCCTTCCATCTCGGTCGCCTTGTTTGGGGGGCACTTGGCAGATCGTTTTGATCGCCGTCGCATCGCCTTGCTGGCGTTAACCGTGATGACGGTGGCTGCCCTCGCTTTGATGGGGCTCAGCCTTTTTCAAGCTGATTTGGGGCCCTCGCTGCATCGGCAGGCCATTTACGCCTTGGTGATGTTAGGTGGCGTTTGCCGCGGCTTCTTGCAGCCCGCCCGGGTGGCGTTAAGCGCGCAATTGATCCCGCGCACGCTTTACCCTCGCGCCATCGCCTGGCGTACCTCACTGTTTCAGTTGTCGGCGATCTTGGGGCCCGCGCTGGGGGGTGTGGCGTATGCGGCCGTAGGCGGCACCGGTTCGTACGCCGTGGCGGCCGCGTTTATTGCGGGCGGCGTGTTTGCCATGTTTCGCATTCAGGTGCCCGTTGTGGTCAAAGCGGGGACCGCCGCCGCTTTGTCGTTGATCGCCAGTGTGCGCGAGGGGTTTGCGTTTCTGCGCCAAGAGCCCGTTTTGCTTCCCGCCTTGGCACTAGATCTGTTTGCAGTGTTGTTTGGTGGCGCCACGGCCTTGTTGCCTGTGTTCGCTCAAGACATTTTGCACGTGGGCCCCAAAGGTTTTGGCGCTTTGCGGGCGGCGCCGGCTGTGGGCGCTCTGATCGCCGCCGCGCTGCTGGGGCGGTTTGCGATTCGGCGTGCGGGCAGGGCGATCTTGGTGGCCGCTGCGGGATTTGGCCTGTGCATCATCGGGTTCGCGTTGTCACGTTGGTTTGCGTTGTCCCTGTTGTTGCTCGCAGCCAGCGGAGGCCTGGATATGATCAGCGTGGTTGTGCGCAGCACGTTGCTGCAACTTCGGGTGCCCAACCACATGTTGGGGCGGGTTTCGTCGATCAACCAGATCTTCATTGGTTCGTCGAACGAAATCGGCGCCTTCGAGTCGGGCGTGGCGGCGCGCCTGCTGGGCACGGTGCCTTCGGTGGTGTTTGGCGGTCTGGTTACGCTTTTGGTCGTGGGAACCACGGCGTGGCGCGCCCCCGCCTTGCGCAAGCTAGGGCCCTTGTCGGGCTAACCGCGCCTCACGTCCGCATTCAAGGGGCAATGCGCGAAAGCGTGTATTAACCTAGATGCCGATGTCCCGCGGCTCAGGCATTTTCATAACAATCTTGAACGTCATCGTTTGGGCGTATTTTCAACGCCATTTGGTGACGTTGTTGCCGCAACACGCGCGCTGGTTGCGCTGGCTGTCTCCTGTGGCGTTCATTCTGGCGTTCCATCCTGCCCTTATGTTGGCGGTGGGTGGTCGCCCAGCACTGTTGTTGCTGCGGCAACAGGCTCCGATGTGGCTCTCTATGTTGGCCATGGCCGCTCAGTTTGCCGCGTGGCTTTGTTTGCTGGGAATGATTGTCATTGGCGTTGTTCAGCTTTTTACGCGTGCAAAAAGCGCTTTGCAGCGCCGCGCTTCCGTGGCGGCGCAACCGCCGCGGGCCGATCGCCGGCGCTTGGTGGCGGGCGCCGCGCTGCTCGTTCCCGCCAGCTCCATCAACCTCAGCGTTGGCGGCGTTTGGGCATCGCGACAAACGCCTGTGGTGTCACGGGTGCAAGTGCCTGTGCGTCGCGACCTCACCACATTGCATGGGCTTACCTTTGCGCAAGTGAGCGACGTGCATATTGGCAGCTACATGGACGCCGCCCGGCTGGATGAGATAGCTCGCGTGATGAACGCGCTTGCAGCCGACTTTCACGTGATCACTGGCGATCTCCTCGACAATCACATCGGCCAAATGGAATTGGCCACACGGTTCATCAAAGGCCTTGAGCCCAAGCGCAGAGATATTTTTGCTTGCATGGGCAACCACGAGTACATCGCCGCGCGAACGGCTGACGTTCGGCAGGTGATGGGCGGGTTGCGCGACGCCGGCGCGCACGTGTTGCTTGATGAAGTGCAAAGGGTAAAAGTTGGTGGCCACCACCTGTGGATGTCGGGGATCGATTATCCCCCGCGCGCCAGCCGCCCGGGCGCCCGCACCACCCAGGAAAGTTTGCAACACGTGCTGCGGTCGATGAACGACGACGGGGCGCCCCGTATCTTGCTGAGCCACCACCCCCGCACGTTCACGGAAGCGCGTGAACTTCCATTCGACTTGATGCTTTCGGGGCACACTCACGGCGGGCAGATCAAATTGGGTCGCATCAAAGACTATGCGCTAACCCCAATGTTGGCCGTCGATTTCTATCACAATGGGCTCTATCAGCACCAAGGACGCCGGCTTTATGTCAACGCGGGGGCGGGAAGCTGGCTGCCTGTGCGGATCAACTGCCCGCCGGAGATCACGCTGGTGCAGTTGGTTCCCGCTTAGCGTGATCTGTCGCTACAACGTTTTGAGGTATTCAACCAGCGCCCATCGTTGCGCGTCTGTGATGGGCGCAAGCCACTCTTGCACAAGATCGCCTTGCGCGTTTCGCACCGGCCGCCCTTGTGCGTTCAGCTTGATCACGGCGGTTTTTCCGCTGGCGTATTCGTGACCTGCGTGGCTGTTGCCAGTCAAGCTGGTGTCGAAAACGTAGCTGCCCGCTTGGGCGGTGGTGTCAAAACCCACCTTCACAGGATCGAACTCGCGGCTGCCCACATGGAAGCTGGCCGAGCGACACGGGTCTTCGCTTGGCCCGTCGGGGCCGCAGCTTGGCAACAGCAGTTCGTAAAGGTTTGGAACCGAACCATTATGCAGATACGGCGCCGTGGCCCAAATGCCATTGAGCGGGCGGGCTTTGTAAACCAGCAGATGATCAACTTGCTCTTGCCCGCGCACCGGCTCGTGGTTGATGTGACGAACAGGGTTCCTGATGGTTTTGTCAAAAAGACCCACGGCCAAATCGTAGGCCAGGTTCAGCCACCGCCGCACAAGCATGTGATCGTAATCGGGGGTGGTGATCACGCGCTTAACGGCTGAACCCAGTGCCTTGGAAGCTGGCGTCACGTGCGCGTGTTTGCCGCCGCCTTCCGAATACGGTTTGCCTTCCCAAAACCCCGAAAGCCCCGAGCTTGTGGCAGCGTTGCGGGCCATCATGGGGTCGGTTCCGATGCGGTCAAGCGTTGAAAGGTGCGCAATCACGCGTCGTTTCGTGCTTTTGCGGTCGCCAATGTCTGTGTGGCACGTGCCGCAGCGATAAGCATCGAACACCTTGCGACCTTCGGCGGCCAAATTTTGATCTATCGGTGGCAGCACATCGGGCCACTGGGGCGAATGCAGTTTGTCGCGGATCTGTCGCTCCAGCCGAATGAGGTTGCGCGCGACAACGGATGAACGGCCGGTTTTGAGGTCAAAATGCGCAAACGCGCCCAGCACTTCGCCCACATTGCGTGCCAGGGCTTTGTTTTTCTCGTTGCTGATAAGCCCATTCCACTGAACAAAATCGTGCAGAGGGGTATCCCACAAAAACGGATAGTTAACGGGCGCGTTGCTGGGGTTTACGTTGTTGGGGTTGTTGGGCGTCAAGCGTTCGAAGACGCGGTTGAAGATGCGGCCAAACGCGTCCACACGACCATAGCCATAGGGGCCCGCGGGTGACTTGTTGTGCTGGTTTTCGCGCATCAAGCGTTGATTCGCGGCCGTAAGACGCGCACGAAGGTCATTGGCCGCCTTGTCGTTTGGCTTGGGATCAATCGCATTGAGCAGGCGCGAAAATTTGTTGTCGTCCGCCAAGGTGGCCGCGAGCGCCTGCTGCAAAGCCAACAAAAACCCTTCCATGTCAGACAGCGCCGGCCCGCCATCAATGCGCATGCCGGTGCCCTTGTAATTCACCTGGGCCGTGTGACAGGCGGCGCAGGTGAACCCCACATAGTCCGCGCCTTTGTGGCTGTCTTTAACAAAGCCCACAGGCAGGCCGTCGGGGTTGTCCCAATGCGGGGCGATGGGCAAATAGCGATAGCGGGCGATGTTGGCGTTGTCGCGGAAACGTTTTTCGTTGTCCGCTTGTTCCAGGTGCAAGAACAGATCGTAATCAAGCAGATTCGAGCCCTGGGTGGTGTTGTAAAACCACAAGCTATCTGTGGCGTCCCAACCTTGGTCCAGATACACAATGCGGGTTTCCACATCCCCCAATGCGCCGTGCGGTTGCACAACCGCGTGCCGATCGTCGGGGGACATAAGCCCCTGGGAAAAGTAGGCGCATGTTGGCAGCAACCAGGCGGCAGCCAGGCCCATCATAATTCGGGCAAGCGGTTGGTGTCGATGAAAGGCGGGGCGCATGGGTTTGGTTGTGTGGCCAAGGTAGCGCAAAACCTGATTGCGTCCCATTTCGTGGCCAGGAGCTGCCGTGGCCGGCCGCGGCCCAGGAATCATCCGGCGGCCGGTTGCCAAGTCCCAGGGGCAAATCTGTGTACGCAGTTTCGTGTTTGGCGTGGCGCTCTATATAATGAACGTTGCATCATGACCGAGCCCGCCGACAGTGACCGCCGCACGCTCAACCGCGTGGAAATCTACGCGCAGGCGACGTTTCGGGGTTCCGACGTTCACATCATGAACGTGCGCAACTTGTCTTCGGGTGGGGTTTATTTGGTGGGAACGCCAGAGGAATACCCGGATTTGGTTCCCGGCCGGGAATTTGAGCTGGTGATCTTCGGCACCGAAAACGGCGCGGGCGACGAGGAAGACTTCAACATCGTTTGTCGGGGCCGCGTGATTCGCGTGGACCCGGGCTGGCCCGGCAAGCGCCCGCCTGGTTTTGGGGTCACGCTTGACCCTTCGGACCAAGATCACCGCGATCGCTTGGCCAATCTGCTGCTGCGGGCCAACACCTACCGGCCCGGCGGCCGGGCAGGGGACTAGCTTGGCCCATGGTCAAAAAAATTGCGGCCGGCAACGCCCCGAGGTAACACAGACCGGTGTTTCGGCTCATTCGCATTGCTTTTACTTTGGGATGCCTGGCCGGGCTTGCCTGGTTTGGCACTCAGGTTCGCCTGGGCGAGTTAACGCTTTACGAACACATCCAGGCCATAGGCGAAAGCAAAGCCTCAAAAGACCTGGTGGAAGGCACCAAGCAGAAGGTGTCTGAGGTTTCGGGTTTGGGCCAGGTGGTGCGGGCCAAGGCGGATAAGGTTGCAGAAAAAACTCTGGCCAAAGACGACGGCAAACCCTCAGACGCCGTGAGCGAAAATGATCGCAAGGCGTTGCGAAAGCTACTCGAGTCGCGACAGTGACCCCCGCGGCTGGAGCGCTGGGTTTGGCGCTGGCGCTCTTGACGGCAGCCGCCTCGCCCCATGTCGCCTGGGCCCGCGAACCTAAGCCAAACCAACCGCTGTGGCGCGAGGGCAAAGTGTCCCGGCGTCAGCAAGAGCTGCCCTTGCCTGCGCTCGTGGTGCGAAGCCGCGCGGGCGTGGTTCAGGTGCGCGGACAATTCGAATCGCGTGCGGTGCGCACCGCCGGCGGTCGGCTTTCCGTTGGCACCGGGTTTGTGATCTCGCCCGAGGGGTACATCATCACCAACGAGCACGTGGTGCGCGAATCCGAAGTGCTGGAGGTGCGCCTCTTCGATGGCCGCGAGGTTGCCGCCTGCGTGGTGGGGGTAGATCCCACCACCGACATTGCGCTCTTGAAAACCAATGTGCCGTTTCCGCTGACGCCTTTGCTCCTCGGCGATCCCAAAACGGTGCGTGCAGGCGACGATGTTTTTGTCATTGGCAGCCCGTTCGGCTTCGATCACAGCGTGAGCGCGGGCATTCTCTCGGCCAAAGATCGCATCGTCGACAGAAGCGGCAATTCCACAATCCCCACCTCCGCGGCGCCCTATGCGTTTTATTTGCAGACCGACGCCGCCATCAATATGGGAAACTCGGGAGGGCCCTTGCTGTCTCGCCATGGCTTTGTGATCGGCGTGGCATCGGCTTATTGGGGCGGCTCTCAGCCCGCGCAGGGCATTGGCTTTGCGATACCCATCGATGTCGTGAAGCAACTGCTGCCGCAGTTGGCGGCCACGGGGCATGTGCGGCGATCACGGGTGGGCGTGGATGTGCAGGCTGTTGACGCGTTGCTGGCCCAGGCGTTTGCCTTGGGCACCACACGGGGCGCGCTGCTGGCTGCCATCGAGCCTCAGGGGCCCGCAGCCAAAGCGGGGCTAAAGCCGGGTGACTTGGTGTTTGCGTGGGGCAATCATGAAGTGGCGGGCGTCGAGGACTTCAAAATTTATGCGCAATTGACGCCCCCGGGACAGCGGGTGCCGGTAAAAGTCATGCGCCAAAATCGCCCCTTCCGAGTTCTGCTTGAAACCGCGGCGGTTGCCGATGCACCGCCAGCCACACCCCACGCGGCGGCCTGTGCCACCAGCGCGGCGGAAACCTTGCCGGCGTTGGGGCTTGAGCTGGCCACGCAGCCTGCCAAAGGCGGCGGGCTTGTGGTTCGCAAAGTTGGCGCCGGCGCCGCGCGTGAGGCGGGCCTGTTGCCGGGAGACGTGATTTTGCAGGTTCACGACAAAGTCCTGTCGGGCCCCGCGGACCTCAGAGCCGCGCTTGCGCCCTCGAATCAAACCTGGCCGCTGCTCATTAGCCGCGAGCAAGCAAGCTTTTGGGTGGCGCTTCCCCCACACGGAAGCGGGCCTTAGGCTTACGGCAAAGCTGCTATATGCTCAACATGACGGCGATGGAGGAGAAGCACTACCGGCAGTTGGTGGATCAAGCCTTTGCACGGATTGATGCGGCATTTGAGACGGTGGATCCCGATCTCGCCGAATCGGCGCTGAACCAAGGCACGTTAACCATCACCTTCAACAACCGATTTCGCTTCATCGTTTCGCCGCAAACGCCGGTGCGGCAGATCTGGGTGGCGTTTCGCGATAGAGCTTGGCACCTCGACTTCAACCCCGAGACGCAACTTTGGACCGACGATCGCGGCCTAGGGGTTGAGCTTTACCAGTTAGTGGAAGCCACCACCTTAGAGCAAGCCAACCTCACCGTTGAGGTTTAGGTTTAGGCGTTTAGCGAACGAGCACGCCGCCCGCGCGGTAGATCAAACGACTTACGGTGGGCAATTGCGCTTCATTCGGGCGCAACCTTCGGGGCCGTAAGGACTCCTGGCTGCCCATTCCACCCGCGCTGCGAACCATGGGGCGGGCCCGCGTTTGCAGCGGAGATTCCAAAGAGGATGGCAGCATCGCCCCGCTCGCTTGTGGCTTGCGGCTGGTCTTTCCAGATAAGACGGTGGCCGGTTTCATAACAGCATCGTGAAGCTCTGATTCCATTGGTCAAATTTTCGATCACAATTTCCGAGGCAAGCCCTTAAGGGGCGCCCTTGTGCTTACCTTGGCCCACTCATTTTTGCCTTGTGACAAGCAGGCATTGGCGGCCAGGGACTGATAGGCCTTATACTTGGTCATCGTGTCGGGAATGCTCTACGACGTGTTTGTGGTTGGGGCCAAGGACCCTTCGCCCGTGGCGCAGATGCATCTGTCCGCCGATTTGGCGAAGCACTTCCAGGCACCTGTGGCCGAGGTGGCACAAGCCATCTCCACCCGCAACTTGCGTGCGGGCAAATCATTGGACGAAGCCCAGGCGCGCATCTTGTGCCAGCAGTTGGCGAATTTGGGCGCCATTACGGAACTGCGCCCCACGGTGCAGGGCGCGCGCGCGCGGGTTCCCACACAAACCCAGGCGCGATCACAAACCACCAGCGAGATTTCCGTTCCCACCTTGCCCACTCTCAGCACCATGCCGGGCACTGACGTTGTGGGGCGCGATCCGTTTGCCGCCCACACCCACGCGCCTCAGCCCGCAACCACCGTCAACGGGCCTTATTCATCGGGCACCTACGCGGCCGCCACCATGCCGAATGCCACGGGCATCATGGGTGGCCCCACCCTGGGGGCTCCCCCGTCCTTGCGTATGCCGGGCGCCGCACCGCCTCGCCCCACCTCAGGGGCACGAAACCCGTTTTCGGCGCCCGATGAAGGCGCGCCCCGACTCGAACTGGCCCGCGCAACAAACAGCGCCCGCACCGCGGTCGAAACCGTGGAGATTCCCAAAGTGCGTCCGGGCACGTTGCCGGGCACGTCAGGCCTCAATCACATGCGCCTGGGGGCCGCCGACAGTGCTGTTTCGGGCGTTGAGGTCGCAGGGGATTCATCCAAGTCGCACATGCTGCGATGTGTAAAGCACGGTCTTTATTACGACCAGCGCTCTTCATCCGGCTGTCGCAAATGCATGGAGCCCGCCAAACAAATGGCGCGCAAGATCGAGCACAACGCTCTGGGTTTCAAGCTCATGGCTTTGCGTGACAACCCCGCCAAACGCGCCAGCTGGGGCTTGGGGCTGGCTTTGGCCTTGGGGTTCTTACCCGCAGCCTGGCACGCGCTGGCGTTTGGTCGCCCCGAGGTACAGTCGCTGCGGGCGGAGCAAGCGGTGCTGTCGCAAAAGGTGGGCACCGAAGAAATCATTCGCCAGTACCGCAGCCTCGACGAACACGTTCATGATGTGCACAGCAAACACCGTCGCAACACCGCCTTGATTTGGGTGGTGATGGCCGGCGGCGCTTTGGCTGGCTGGTATCGGCTCACTTAAGCGCGGCGGCAACGCGCCGTCGCCGTCGTTCGCGAGCCGTTTTCGCTTGCGCGCCCGCGGTGGTATCTTGAGATGGTGAGAATCGGGCGCTATCTGGCCATTGAGCTCAGCGTGCTGGGCGTGGCTGTGTGCGCCCTCTGGTTGGGCATGGGCCGGTTTGCTTCAGCCTTGGCCGCGCGCGCGGGGGGGGACAACACCCTGAGCGCCCAAGCCCTGTCACCACGAAGGGACTTCCGCCCCCCCTTGCCCGAACTGGCCAAGGAGCCCGCCGGCACCTTCTTGGGCATGAACGATGAGCTGCTTTTGCAGCGCATTCGGAAGCAACCCATCGCCAAGGTCAAGGTGAACAAGGGCGGCTCGTCGCTCTCGTTCCGTTTGCAGTTCGCAGATGGCTCGCGAGCCGCCTTTAAACCCGCGCAAACCAATTTGCAAACCATCCCTCGCAAAGAAGTGGCGGCGTATCGTTTGAACCGCTTGCTGGGTCTCAACGCCGTGCCCCCCGCGGCGGTGCGCTCGGTTTCACGGGAGGATCTGCTAGGAAAATTGCAGGACGACAACCTGGGGAATGTGCCTCGCATTCAGGCCGAAACCATCTTTTTAGCCACGGGCGTAACCCAAGGGGCCGTGTCGTATTGGATCCCCACCCTCAAAGATTCGCTGCTCGATGGTCCCGATGCCGTGCGGGAAACTTTGCGCTGGCTTACCCTGGGTGAAGTGATCCCGGCGGACAAGATCAAGCTTGCGTCGCAGCTTTCAGACCTCATCGTCTTTGATTTTCTGACCTCCAACCCCGATCGGTATTCGGGAGGCAACATGCTGATCAGCGTTGACGGTGAGAAGTTGTTCTACATGGACAACACGCTAGCGTTTTTCGTTTCCGACACCGCCAAGGAGATCAACCGGAAGATGTTGCAAGGCGCGCAGCGATTTTCGTGGCATTTGTGGCGGGCTTTGCCGCGGCTTACCGAAGCCAATCTGCGCGCCGCCATTGAAGCTGAACCTGGGGTTTCCGCTTCGCAGGTGCTTACCGATTCAGAACTGCGAACGGTTGTCGCCCGCCGCCGCGTCATCGAACGGCACATTGGTGGCTTGATTGAGCAGCATGGCGAAGCCGCTGTTTTGGCGTTTCCCTAAGCGAAGGCGGCTGGCCAGGCCGGCCGTAAGTTCCCAAGGCACCCAAGTCGTCTTGCGACGCGCCGCTCGGGCGAGTTTCCTTGTGCAGGGGTGCGACCCTGCTACCTTTGGGCACCTGCATGACCACCCCTTCGCTTGTGAATCTCGGGCAAACTGACCGCGGCAACAACGATGGCACCCCCGCGGGAGGGCGCCGCACAGTCCACTTTGTGTCGCTGGGCTGCCCGAAAAATCGGGTGGACACCGAAGTCATGCTGGGCCACACGGCGGACGCGGGCTATCAGCTCGTGGCCGAGCCGGAAGCGGCGGATGTGATTGTTGTGAACACCTGCGGCTTTATTGGCGAGGCCAAACAGGAATCGGTGGACGCCATTTTGGAAATGGCGAAACACAAAGAGGGAGGGCGCTGTCAGCGGTTGGTGGTCACGGGCTGCTTGTCTCAGCGGTATCCCAAAGAGCTGGCCGACGAAATGCCGGAAGTGGATCACTTCTTGGGCACCGACGAAGTTGACCAGATCACCCAAGCCATCTCCGCCCAAGAGCGCCGCGTGCAGGTGGTGGAAAAGCCCCGTTTTCTTTACGACGACCTGGCGCCTCGACGGCCTTCCATGGCCACCCACACCGCTTATGTGAAGATCGCCGAAGGCTGCGATCGTCCGTGTGCGTTTTGCATCATTCCCAAACTGCGCGGCCCACAGCGCAGCCGCATGCCAGAGTCGGTGTTGCGTGAAGTGCAGGCGCTGGCCGCTGCCGGCACCAAAGAGATCTGCCTTGTGGCGCAAGACCTAACAACGTACGGGCGCGATCTGCCCGAGGGCAAAGCCGACGACGGCCCCCGCTTGGCTTCGCTACTTCGCAGTTTGGCGCAGGTGGAAGGCATCCGCTGGATTCGTTTGCACTACGCCTACCCCACCGCCGTGACCGACGAATTGCTCGAGGTCATGGCCAGTGAGCCGCGCGTGGCGAAGTATCTCGATGTTCCGTTGCAACACGTTGACGACGCCGTGCTTAAATCCATGCGGCGCGGACACACCTCGAAAGTGGTTTACGATTTGGTCGAGCGCGTGCGCGCCAAAGTTCCTGGCGTCACATTGCGAACCACCTTCATTGTGGGTCACCCGGGTGAAAACGAGGCCGCGTTCGAGAAGCTGCGTGACTTTGTTAAGAACGCCGACCTCGATAGGGTGGGTGTGTTCCCGTATTCACAAGAAGAAGGCACAGTGGCAGCCCTGCTGCCCCATCGAGTCTTGAAGAAAGATTCCGACGCCCGCCGTCGCGCCCTCATGCGGTTGCAGCGCGACATCTCGAAGCGGAAGATGGCGGCCTTCAAAGGCCAAACCATTGAAGTGCTGGTGGAAGGCCCCTCTGAGGAATCCGAATACGTGCTCAAGGGCAGGCATGAAGGGCAAGCGCCCGAGATCGATGGCCAGGTGTTTTTGACCCTGGATGAATACCAACCTCAGGTGGGTGAGATCGTTCGTGCGCAAGTGACAGGCAGCGCCGAATACGATCTGGCCGCGGTGGTGTTGGGCCCGGCTTAATCGATCAAACGCATCGGGTTTACTCGATGATCAAAGAGTTGTTGGTGCCGCGTGGCGTTCTGCGTGGCTTGGCGGCCATGGGTTTGGCGGGCGCCCTACGCACGGGTGCCGCTTGCACGCGTTGCAGCCGAAGCGGCAATTCGGGCAAGTTGTTGCCGGTAAAACTGAGCTCGCGATCAACAAACCCTTTGGCGCTGATGCGCACACGGTGCACGGCTTGTGCGTCTTGGGGTGCAAATTGGAATCGCCCGGTGGCCACTTTCACGCCATCAAGTTCGATGCGGGCAAAGGGTGGGTCGGTTTGCAGGAGGATCTCGGGCAGGACCACGGGCGCCTCTGCAGCGACGGCCGCAGGCACGCTGGCTTCAATGGCCGCGACCGGAGCCACGGGGGCGATTGGCTCGCTGTCGCCTCGGGAAACCAATACAAAAACGCCTGCAGCCACAATCACGGCGCCCGCGGCCATCGCAAGCGGCAAACGCGGCACCCGTGCTCGCTTGGACGCTGGAACGGGACGCAGCGACTCAAGCGCCGACCCGCTGAGCGTGGTTGTCGAAGGGCCGCCAGAGAAGGTCCCTAACGATTGTAGAGTTGATTCGCTGGGGGCAGGGGGCGCGGGTGTCAAAGGCCTTTGTGGCCCCACAAAATCTCGTTGCCATTCCTGCTGGCTGCCCGCATCGGCGAACGGCAGCAACGCTGCGCCAAAGGCACGCACAGACTCGAACCTATCGTCGGGGTTGGTACTCAGCGCCTTGAGCAAAATCGTCTCAAACGCTTGTGGCAGGTCGGGCTGATATCTGCGGGGCGCTTGCAATTCCCCTGCAGCGATCTTGTAGATAAGTTCGATCGTGTTTTCGGCTTCGTGCGGGGTTTTTCCCGTGACCACTTGGTAGAGCACCACAGCCAATGAGTATTCATCGCTGCGCCCATCAACGGTCTTGGCCGTGCGAGCTTGTTCGGGCGACATATACGTCACCGTGCCTAAGAATGTGCTGCCTTCCGTTACGGTTTGAATGCGATTGTCATCACGCAGTTTTGAGATGCCAAAATCCAAAACCTTGGGAAGAAATGCGCCCGCGCGATTCTTGGTGATGAAGATGTTGTGTGGCTTCAAATCGCGATGCACCACGCCGCGGCGATGACCTTCGGCAACCGCGGAGAACACCGGCAGCATCAAGGCCACCGCGCTACGCAACGGCAAACGCTCCTCGCGGGCCAACCTTTGCGCCAAGCTTTCGCCCGACAGGTATTCCATCACCAGGTAAGGGTGGCCCTGGTCCATGCCCACATCGGTAACGTCAACCACGTTGGGATGGCGAATGCGCGATGCCGCTTCACCTTCGCGCAAGAACCGCGCCCGCAGATCTTGGTTGGTCGCGTGCCTGCGCAACAAAGTCTTCAGCGCCACACGCTTTTTCAGATCAACGTGCAACGCTTCGTACACCGCGCCCATACCCCCATGGCCCAACAGATTCACGATCTGGTAGCGACCCAAGCGGGTTCCCGGCTCTAAAGGCTTTTCGCCTTCCCGGTTGTCTTCTGCCACGTTGTTTCCCAAGGCGCGTTCCCCTGGGCCATCGGCACTTAGCCCTCTGCGGTTAAACCCGCGCGCATTGAATGCTGGGGAGTGAGCTTGGGTACGCCGATGTGGGCGCTAAAAACGACCCACAAGTGAGGGCAGTAGGCACAGTGTGCCTGCCGCGTGCGAGGCCGCCCCCAAGGTAAGCACCACAGTGGATCGCTCTGCGGCTGCCACGGATGGATAGCGGTTGGCTTCAATGATGGCGAACACGAGCCCCACGCCCGCCCCGGCCAATGTGCCAATCGCGGCGCCGTAGAGTACGTGCTCGGGTTCGTTGCCGCTGAGCCACGACACCGCTCCACCCACCGCGCCCAGCACTGTGCCAAAGGTTGCGCCGCTGCCCATGTCGGATAGCACCAGTTTGCCGATGGGCTCCCCCGTGCGTGAGGCATCCACGACGCCCAAGGTCACGCCTACCCCCGCCCCGGCCAATGCGCCGATGCCGGCCCCCAAACCCAAAGTTCGCCAATCCGACCGCTTCCAGTCATCGGACCGGGCGATGAGGTATCCGGTGGCAAACCCTAAGTAGGCGCCCAGGGCAAGCCCATCAAGCCCATAGCGAACCCCGCGTCTTGCGCCGGTTTCCTCACGCGGGGGGCTTTGCGCATACACCGGGCTTGCAGCCGCTACGCCCAAACCCAGGAAAACAAACGCCATCACCAGCTTCGACAACCGCATGCTTCGATCTTCGCATGACCGGCGCGCGTCGTCGAGCCGCGGTCAACTTGCCAGTTCAATCATGCGCAGCATGGCGCGCGCGGCGCCCTCGCGCACGTCTTCGGGCACGGTGATCAAGCGGTCGGCGGGCTCGTCTCTCAGCGTCTCATACACGTTTTCCAAATCCGTGGCCTTCATGTACTGGCACAACCGGCACGGTTTGTAGAATTGCTTTTCGGGATGCTCAAGCTCCATCCGCACCACCAATCCGCACTCGGTAAGGATGGCGTACTTGCTCACCTCCGGATGGCCATCGACAAACTTCGCCATCTGCGAGGTGGACATCACGTGGTCCGCAGCTTTTTGCAACTCAGGCCGCACTTCGCCATGCACAATCACGGTGGTTTGCGGGTCTAGCTGACGAATGCGCGCGATATCATCCGTGGTCATTTGGTGGTGAACGTGGCACGCGCCTTCCCACGCAAACACATTGCCCTTTAGGCCTTGGCGTTCGCCTTCACGGATCAGAGGCTCAACCAGCTTCCAATAATCTTGCGGCTTGAATGTGTGCGGATCGGGGGGCGGCAAATACATGCGGCCGGTCTTGATCGCCACCTGGTAGGCCAAATTTTGATCGGGGACAAACAGAATGTCGGGGGCCCCCAGCTTATCGGCGATGCGCGCCGCGTTCGAGCTTGTGCAGCAGGTGTCCGAGATCGCTTTGACATCGGCGTAGGTGTTCACATACGTCATTGTCACAAACTGCCGACCCATCGATCGCAAAAACTCTTGCCGCTCCAATACGTCGGCTGCGTCCACTTCGGCCAGGGAACACAAGGCCTGCAAGTTGGGCAAATACACGGGACGCTGGGGGGCCAACGTGTAGCAGCCCTCCGCCATGAATTTCACGCCGCAGAAAATCACCATGCGCGCATCCAGATCACGCGCGCGCACGGCCAACTCGAACGAATCACCCACGTAGTCGGCCACCGCCTGCACCTCGGGCACTTGGTAGTTGTGGGCGGCGATGAAGGCGCGCTTTTCCTGCTTCAGCCGCGTGATCTCGTTCCACAAAAATTGCACGCGATCGGCAGCGGACGCTTCAACGTTGCCGGAACGAACAAGCTTATCAAGGGTGACAAACGACATGGTGACAGTTTGGGCATAGCGCAGGCCGCGCCCGCAGTCACAGGCCTTTTGCTTGCGCTTGCCCGGCCGCCTGCGCGCGGGCCATCGCCGCCCGCCGCAGTTCGCCGCCGGTGGGGCCGTTGCCTAACCGCTTTCGCGCGGCTTCTCCGTGTCCTGGACCCAGGATGTCACGCAGGTACGCCTCGAAATTGAAGGTGTCTGAATGCTTCTCGTTGTGGCATTGCAGGCAGGTCGATTCAGGCGTTTGGGAGCGCACCAGGGCCGGCTCTTCCAAGCCTTCTTCGGCCACGTGCATAGATCCCGGGTTGTGGCACACCTCGCACTGCACATTCTCCAAACCCTTGGTGAACCCCAAAGCCGATCCACCCACTTGGCCGTAGCCCGTCACGTGGCATCCTACGCACTCAAGGTCGGCGTGTTTACCGCCATCCACCAGGGTTTTCCAGGCGTGGGCGTGCACTGTGGTTTTCCAAAACGCCATCGCTTGTTTGTGGCAGCGGCCGCAGTCTTTGTCGCCCACGAAGTGGGGGCGGGTGGGCTCGGCTTTGGGCGGTGGAACCGCCGCCGCGAGGTTGATTTTGCCAATGGCTTGGTCAAGCTTGCGCATGGCCGCGGTGACTTGTTTGTCCTGCGGCAGCGCCCGACGAATGGGGATCAGCGTGTTCGCAAAATACGAGCCCGTGGTGGGTGGCTTCCAAGGTTGGGCGAGCGCCGTGCGCTCGGACCGCAAAGCGGCAAGCTCTTGCTGTTTCGCCGCCAAAAATGCTTTGTCTGTGCCAGGGTCAGCTTGCCATTGCTCGATCTGAACGTTTAGGGAAGCCATTTTCTTTTCAACGTCCAGGCGAACCGCGGCTTGGGTTTGCGGGCTCCCGGCGTTGATCAAACCCTTGGAGTCCGAGGGGCGCAGCACCACATCAATGCGACCCGCTTTTTGAAGTTCGGCGGCGGCTCCAACAATGAAGGTGCCGCCCACCGCGTCGGGGTCGGCCATGCCTTCTTCGCTTGCCACGCCCAACACCAAGAAATCGATGTCGGCCTTGCGCGCCAGCTTCCGGGCGGTGGGGCGGTCAACCGCAGCCACCGCCACCACCAGATCGGCGCCCTGGGCTCGCAACCTCTGCGCCTCCCGGGTTGCCGCTTCCACAGGATCGTCCGCCTTCAGATGAGCCGCGTCGGCCACGTCTGCGTCCACCACCCCCAGCAGGCCCACCTGAATGTCGCCGACTTTGTGCAGTTGGGCCGCTTGCACCAACTTGCCTTCTGCATTGACCGCAAGCCGCGCGAGGGCCACGTTGTCGGGCCCCGCGGCCAAGTCGGCCATGCCCAGCGCCGATGCGGCCAGGCCCAGCCGCTTGAGCTGCTCGGCCAAAAACTGCGCCCGCAGTTTGGCGGCGTCGCGTTTTTGCTGTGGCAGGCCGTGCGCCGAGAACAGCGTGTTGCCGCCATCCACAACCAGCACGGGGCCTTGCTTCTGTGCGGCCCGAACCACCGCGGCGTAACGATCAATGCCCCCCAATGGATCGCTGTTGCACCCGCAGGGCTCAAGCGTGCCTTGAATGGCGCTTGTATAAAAGATGGTCAGGCGCCGCTCGCGGGCTTTCGACATAGGGGGGGTGCCAGAGGGCGTGGCCAGCGACGTCCTGTTGGGCTTGGCTTTGCCGCCGCGGCCGCTGGCCATGGCTGCCACGGAAAGCGCAAGCAATGTGGCCGTCAATAGCGTAAGCGGCACAATGCTGCGGCGTTTGGGAGGCGGCGGGGGCAGGGGCGTTCTGCGCATGCGGAGAAGCTCTGGTCTAGCAAGCCGGCTTGGCGTAAGCCGGTTCATCGGGGGGTAAGCTCAAAGAAACCAGGTTGCTGCGTTGCGTATTTGGCAGGGCCAAGGAGAGGGATCGTGACGTCCTCTGCTAGCTTGGCTTGACATCCTGGGTTTGAAAAAGTAGCTTCTGCCGCTCGCCAGAGGATCTAAATGTCCGTATCCCTTCGTTTAACGCGCGTCGGGGCCAAAAAGGCCCCCTTCTACCGAATCGTTGCCGCCGATAGCCGCAGCCCTCGTGATGGCCGGTTTATCGAACAACTTGGCATCTACGACCCCCTTCGCACGCCGCCAGAGCTGCGCTTGAACGTTGAGCGCGCCTCGTACTGGCTGCAAAACGGTGCCCAGGCCTCTGACACCGTTGACGGTCTGCTGCGGACCGCTCGCAAAGCGGCGGAAGCCAAATAAAGGGACGCCCGTGAATGAGGGCACCCTAGATCTGCCCGAAGGCTCCGGCAAGGCGCCTTCGTTGCACGAGCTGCTGAGCTTTCTCGCTCGGTCGTTGGTTGAAAACCCCGATAAGGTGGAAATCACCGAAATCGAGGAGTCCGACGCCCTCGTGTTTGAATTGCGTGTTGACGAGTCCGACTTGGGACGCGTCATTGGTCGGCAAGGCCGAACCGCAAAAGCTTTGCGAACCGTGCTGTCCGCCGCATCTGCCAAAATGAAGCGGCGTGTGATCCTCGACATCATCGAGTAGCCAGGGCCACGTCGGCCAGGGTCATCGGCATGGGCTCACCACTCGCGTACGATCCGTCATCGTTGCCCTTGGGCATGATCGGCAAACCGCACGCCACGCGGGGGCAAGTGAATCTGCGGCTGTTCAACGAAAGCAGCCGATCGTTGTCCGATATGAAGTTGCCCGCCACCGTGGTTTTGGAGGACGCGGAGGGTCATCGCAGCGAAGCCAAGATCACGGTTGTGCGGTTCGTTCACGACCACTACCTCGTGGCCTTCGAGGGCATTGAAGACCGCGACCAAGCGGGAACGTTAACCGGCCGCTTGCTGCGCGTTGGTCGTGAGCTTTTGCAACCGCTGGCCGCCGACGAGTTTTATTGGCAGGACCTTGTGGGCTGCCAGGTGGAAGATCAAAACAAGCGCGTTTTGGGCCGCCTGCAGGCTGTGTTCGACACCGGGGCGCACGGCGTGGGCGAGGTGGTTCACGACGATGGCAGCGAAACGCTGGTCCCCCTCATCAAGCCGTTTTTGCTCGAAGTGAACATTGAGAATCGCTTTGTGCGTGTCGAGCTGTTGTCGGAAGAGGATCTGGACGACGCAGGCCTTCAGTCCCCTTGAGGAGAGCGCGCGTGTCAGAACCTGTGGCTGCCGTGCCCCCGCTTGATTGCGAACTCATCACGCTCTTTCCTGAGTTCTTTGCCAGCTTCGTTTCCACAAGCCTGCTGGGAAAGGCTGTGGCTGCGGGTTTGGTGCGGGTGAGCGCCACGAACCCGCGCGATTTTGCCACAGACAAACATCGTACCGTCGACGATACGCCCTACGGTGGCGGCCCCGGCATGGTGCTTCAGGCGCCCCCGGTCGTGGCCGCGGTGGAGCACGCGGTGTCGCTGCGCGGCCCGGCCCATCGCATTTTGCTTTCACCTCAGGGGCACCGCTTCGACCAACGCTGCGCCGAAGCGCTGGCCGCGAAGCAACGTCTGCTCTTCATCTGTGGCCGCTACGAAGGCGTGGACGAACGCGTGGCCGATCTGTGCGTTGACCAGGTTCTAAGCGTTGGGGACTTTGTGCTTTCGGGCGGGGAACTGGCCGCGGCCGTGATCATTGAAGCGGTGTCGCGGCTGGTGCCCGGCGTCCTGGGCTGCGGCGCCTCTGTGCAGGAGGAATCTCACGCCGTGGGGCGGCTGGAATATCCCCACTACACACGTCCTCCAGTGTTTCGCGGCCTGGCGGCGCCCGAAATTTTGCTTTCGGGAGACCACGCCCGCATTGCGGCGTGGCGCCGAAAGCAGGGCTTCCTGCGTACTTTGGCGCGGCGCCCGGACTTGCTTGCCAACCATCCACTTTCCCGTGAGGAGCAAAAATGGGCGGAGGAGCAAGCCAACGCGGGCGCCGCCCCAGAGGCCCCTGGACCGGATCCGGCGCCACCTGACGACCGTTGACGCGCGCCGAAGCTTGCTGTGAAAACCACGGGGCAATGGCCGGTCCCATGGCTTGACTTCCCGCTTATCTCCGCGTAGGTATGTCAACCCTTCGCGGGATCTCGTCATGAGCCAAAATTCCATCATTCAAAGCATTGAAGCTTCCTTTCTCAAGCCCCCGGGCCAATTGCCTGCCTTTCGCCCCGGCGACAGCGTGCGCGTGCACTCTAAGATTCGCGAAGGCGACAAAGAGCGCGTTCAGGTGTTCGAAGGCATTGTGATTGGCCGCAAGCGTGGCGGCGCCCGCGCTTCGTTTACCGTGCGCAAGGTTTCCTACGGCGTGGGTGTTGAGCGCGTATTTCCTCTGCACTCTTCCCGCATCGAGAAGATTGAAGTTGTGGCCCGCGGACATGTTCGCCGTGCACGCCTGAACTTCCTTCGCGAACTGCGTGGCAAAGCCGCTCGCATCAAGAGCGACGTGGTCGCCGGCGCTTCGTCGTAAGCCTCACCCAGCGTTCAACGACATTAACAAGCCGGCTTGAGCTTCCGCTCGGGCTGGCTTTAGTCGTTTGTGGTGAAGGCGTTGGGCACGTGTTGGCACTCCAAAGCGGTGCCGTCGGCCGAGAAGGTTACCGCCACCACGTCGAATCGGTAGTTGGAGGCTGCCATCGCCTCCTCGGCCAGGAACAAACGCGCGGCCCGCATCACTTGAGCGCGCTTTGCTCGCGTTACCGTTTCCAAGGCGTGACCGCGCTCGGTTCCCGTGCGCGACCGGACCTCGACAAACACGCAGGTGTCGCCGTGCCGGGCCACGATGTCCAACTCGCCCTGGGGGCGCCGCCAGTTGCGAAACAAAACCGTGGCACCCTGCGCCACAAGCAAATCAACCGCCATTTGCTCGGCCAAACGGCCTTGTTCTTGGCGGTGGGTGGCGCGCGTGTTCGATGAAAGAGGCGAGGGCTTCAAGATGCATTCCGCAATCACGTAGCGTGGCCCCTGAGGGGGCCGTGCGGACGCCCGACGGCAGCTGGGCGGTCGGGCCCACCCCTTTTAGCTGCCGGAAGCCGCTTGGCAGCTTGTCGGAACCGCGCTTGCGGCCTTCGGGTCTTTGTAGAAATCCCCGCAGACGCACATCTTCTGGCACTTCAGCGGGCCCGTCTCAAACAGTACAGCGCACACAAACGGCCGCGTGCAGCGTTTGTCATTTATGTTGTCTTTGTCGCGGCTTTCGCCGTCGTCGCAGTCAGAGTTTTTGCTGCATTCTGCGGTGCAGAAGGGCGCGGTTGCAGAATCCTGCAAAGAGCCCGACTCGTACGCCGGCTTGACGCAGAGGCGACTGGGGCACTCCAGTGCCTCGTCGTTCCACTCGGCCTCGCTGGCGCTGGGCATGTCGGCCAGGGTGAGGCACGGCCGGCCGATGGCCTTGTTTTCGCAACCCGTGGCCAATCCGGCCATCAAGCAGGCGAAAGCGGTGGTGTAGAGGGCCGAAGCCAGGCGGGCGCGATGGCAGACGAGGCTGCCTAGCCAAGCGCGCGAAGCACCAAATTGGGGGCGCATAAAAGCTCCTTGAGGTCCCGTTAAACGACGAGAGATGTCCCGTTGAGGGTTTTCATTCTTAGGTCTTCGTCCTAACAGTGTCAACACAGCATCCCCATTGCTCGGGAAACTTCGTGACAAAACTTGTTCGAGGAAGGCCTTTTGCCTGTAGGCAAGAACGTAACTGTGTGGGCAAAGAAGCTTATGGTCTTACCTAAGAGGACCACCCGATCGCAGTTTTTCTTGGCCTCACAGGGACTTAGGCGCGGACGAAAACGGGCGACAGCTTGACAGCAAGAAAGCGCCTGCCTTAGCATGGGCCGGTTTCCGGTCTGCGTTTTCGCTTTTAGTTTAGCTTTGGCGTTTTGGCTTTTTGCGTTTGGCTTTGGGTAGACCTTCTGCCTCCTGCACTTAATTCTTCTGCTTTTTTGGCTTCGGTTGGCCGTCCAGTTTTTGCTGGGTGCCCAAGTGAACGCACCTTTGTGTTCTACCGCACGGGCACCTTCTGGTACCCTGCTTAACCCCTAGCTTCGTTTGCCCATTTGCCCCCGGTTCGTTCGCGAACCATTTCTGCTCAACTTCAGGACCCCCGTGAGGACTCAAGACATGACTTGTCGGATTGTCGCCGTATTCAGCCTTTCGCTGGTCTGCGCTGCTAGCGGCTCGGCATTTGCCGCTAAGAAGAAAAAGGCCGCTGCCACGGAGGTCGCCGGACCCACCGACCAGCCATCTCCTGTGCTGGAACGGGCCTTGAAATATTACGACGCCAAGGAGTACCAAGGCGCTTCGATCGAGCTGTTCAAGGTCGTGGAAGGGGAAACCCCCGACGTTCCGGCCAACAAGCAGAAGGCCGAATTCTTCATGGGCAAGACGCTCTACAACATGAAGTTTTTGTCGGCTTCGCTCACCTTCTTCGACCGCATCGTCGAAGCCGGGCCGCCGCATCCCTATTACGGCGAGACCCTGAAGTGGCTTGCCTCGTTGGCCCAGGAGCTGGCCGATTCCAGCGCTGTTATCGATCGCATTGGCAAGTACGAGCGCAGCGAGCTTGACCAGCCCGCGCTCGAGAGCGTCCGCGACCATCTCTATTTCCTTCTGGGGCGCTCCTCTTACCGCAAGCGTGAGTTCGAGCAGGCGATCAGCTTGTTCCGCGCCGTGCCCCGCGACAGCAAGTACTATGTGAAGGCCAAGCTGTTCGAGGGGGCAACCTTCGTTCAAGAGTACAAAGGCAAAGAAGCGGCTGAAGCTTTCAAGGAAGTTTTGCGCGTTGCTGCCGAGAAGAACGACGCCGATCTCAAACCCTACGAAGAGCTTGCGAACCTGTCGTTGGCGCGAACCTTCTACAGCACCGGCCAGTATCAGCAGGCCGCCAAGTACTACGACCGCGTGTCCCCTGAGTCTTACGATTGGGCCAACGGCCTGTTCGAGGCGTCGTGGGCGAACTTCATGCTGCGCTCCTCGGGCTATCCCAAAGCGTTGGGCAACATTCACACGCTGCAAGCGCCGTACTTCGAGAATTTCGTAAAGCCCGAGTCAGTGGCCGAGGCACTGACCGTAAAGGCCACGATCTATTTTTACAATTGCCTCTACGACCGCGCTTTGGAAGCCATCGGCGACTTCAATCGCCGCGTGCCACCACTGGCGCAGGAGCTTGCGCGCGTGGTGCAGGGCACCGACGACAACACCGAGTTTTTTGAGTTGGCGCGCAAAATCCAAAAAGGCAAGTCGGGCTTGCCGAAAAACGTTGAGCGGGCCGCTCGTGCGGTTCTTACCGATCTCAGTCTTGAGCGCAGGTTCAAGTACGTTGACCAGCTCGATGTTGAGGTCAAGCGCTTCGACGAATCCGAGGCCGCCTGGAAATCCACCGCCGTCGCCAACGCCGTGTACACGGACCTGACGCTGCAAAAATCGCTCAGCATGAACGAAGCGGGCGATTTGGCTCGTCAGCGCGTGACCCGTTTGGTGAGCGAGCTGTCTCAGCTCATCAAGCGCGTGATCAAGATCGAATACGAAATTCTGCAGGGCGAAAAGGGCACTTTGCAGCAGGAAATTGTCGAAGAGCAG
>JBBSJE010000016.1:0-48800 GCA_038257535.1 Polyangia bacterium | reverse complement strand
TCCTTGGTCGCGCCTCATCCGGGCCCGTTGGCCATGGCCGAATTGCTACATCTCGACTTGGGCCTGACCATCATCGTGGGACTTGTTGCCGGGGTGGGCCCCGTGGCCGTGGCATGGCTTACCTCAAAGTTCGTAGCGACGCGCGTGAACGTCGAGGTGCCGGAGGCATCGCCCGAAGATTTGAAGGTGATCGATAGGCCTGAAAGTGAACTGCCGGGGTTCTGGACGTCTTTGGCACCTGTGCTGCTGCCGATTGCGCTCATCGGTGGGGCGTCGGCTGTTGCCGCTTTGCCCGTGTGGCGGCAAGAGCACAGCCAACTGGCCACCGCTCTCGAATTTCTTGGCAACCGCAATGTGGCTTTGATGTTGAGCACGGTGATCGCCCTGTTCTTGCTGGCTAGAGCGCAGAAGCTTCGCCTGACTGACGTGGGCCGTCGCATGAGCGCGCCTTTGGAGACCGCCGGCGTGATCATTCTGATCACCAGCGCGGGGGGCGCCTTTGGCTACATGCTTCGCAACGCGGGCGTGGGTGACGCTGTCAAACAACTGGCCGATGGGTTGGATATGAACCTCATTCTGCTGGCGTGGTTGGTGGCGGCGGTGATTCGCATCGCCCAGGGCTCGGCCACCGTGGCCATGCTCACCACCGCGGCGATGATGCAGCCTGTGTTGGAAGCCGCCCCACCCCCTTACAACCCCGTCTACATATTCTTGGCCATTGGGTGCGGCTCGTTCGTGCTTTCTTGGATGAACGACAGCGGCTTTTGGGTTGTAAGCCGGCTCTCTGGGTTCACAGAGAAACAAACGCTCAAGACGTTTACGGTGATCCTCACCACCGCGAGCTTGGCAGGGTTGGTTGTGGCCTTGGTGTTGTCGCGGCTTGTGCCACTAACGTCTTAGGACAGGTGAATCAAGCAGGGTTCAATGCAAAGCTTGCTGAGCCCGAGCGATACCCTGCTTCCATGCGGGCGCTTGTTCGTCTTTTGGGTGCCTTCGCAGAAGCTCGTTGTAAAGCCCAATCACAAGCGACCACTGGCCGCTGGCCTCGGCACGCTGGGCGCGCGCCAAGAGATCGGCGCGGGAAAGGCCAGTCCATGCAGGATCGCGGCGGACGCCTTCAGACACCGCGTCTTGCTCCAGCTCTGCGTCGTCAACGGTTTCCCTAGGCGCGCGCTCGGCGCTGCGCGGCGGTGCGCCCGCGCCCGAAGCCGCGGGCGGGGGGGCAGCCGGAGCGCGCGCAGGCGCAGCGGCTCCCGCAGGCGCCGATGACACGGGGGCCGAGCGCACAGGCGCTGAATCAGCCTCCGGCGCTAATCCCTCAGCGGTGCCGTAGGAACGCGACTCATCCACGTCGGCGCGCTGTGTTTTTGAGGCCTTCGCGGCTTGCGGGGGTGCAACCTCCCCGCGCCCCCAACCGGCAGGTGGCTGCGCATATCCCTCACCCCCCAAAAGCTCGCCGATGGTGGCATCGCGCGCGGAGCCTTCAATGCCAGCGCGCTTTTGCTTTTGTGCGGGCTTGGGTAATGGCTTCCCCTTCGCGTAAAGTTCATCCCCTTTGGCAGCGGGCGCCGAAACACCTTTTAACTCATCGGCGGCTGCAGGCTCCTCGGTGGCTTCGGGCGACACCGGCGATGTGACCGGGAAGGGCTGCGTTTCCTGCGCCTCATCCAAGCTGTGCCCCACGCTGCGGGCGCGCGTGGTCTCGAAGCTTTTCTGATTGATCACATAAAGCCCCACCGCCGCGGCGGCAAGAAACACCGGCGCAAACCAAGGACGCCCCAACCAAGATTTGCGAATGCGTTCAACAACGCCCACCTGCTGAGAAGCGCTTGTGGCCTTGTTGCGAACCTGATTCTGTTCACGCAGCATCGCTGCGCGTTTGCTGGCCTCGGCCAAAACGTGCGCCCGCACCCGCGATGGCGCAGGACGTTCGCTGGCTTTTAGCGTTTGCCGGGCTTGTTGCCACGTGCGTTCAAGCGCGCGCACGTCTTCGGCCCACTCGGGTTGCGCTTGCATGGTTTGCTCGAACGCTTGCCGTGCGTCTTCGCTCAACTGCCCATCAAGGTAATCGATGATCAGTTCGCGGAACGTCTCCTGAGCCATCGTAGATGGGCTCATGACGGCACCTGCGCGGCCACGGCCTGCGAGCCCGTGTCTCGAAACCCAGCCATGGCGCCACGCAGACGTTCAAGCGCGTAGCGCATACGGCTTTTCACCGTGGGCTCCGAGGCGCCCACCGCTTGGGCGATCTCTGCAAACGACAGCTCCATCACCTCACGCATCAAAAACACTTCACGTTGTTCCTCAGGAAGTTCGGCCAAGGCGGCGTCAAGCTGCTGCACCATTTGCCCCAAGTGCGCGCGATGTTCGCCCCCCGGATCCACACCCGCCAATCGTTCCAACAGAATCGGGCCCGAATCGTCATCAGAAGCGCGCGCCTGGGAGGCCGCGTTCAGCGACTTGGCCTTGCGATGAACCGCGCGCCTGGCGTGATCGGTACAAAGGTTGCGAGCGATGGTGAACATCCAGGTTGTCACTTTGGCGGCGGGCGTCCACTCCGCGGCGTGGCTAAGCACGCGCATGAACACATCTTGAAGCAAGTCTTCGGCCGTGTCGGGGTCACCCACATAGCGGCGAAGGAAATTCCACAACTTCGTCTCGTGGCGCTCAACCAAAACGGCGAACGCCTTTTCGTCGCCTTGCTGAAAAGCTTCCATGAGGGCCTCGTCGGTCATTTCCGTTGATATCGTCGCCCAATTGCGAGCAGCTGACCAGGGGCGGCCGCAAAAGCCGCCCCGATCAGCCGCCGCAAACCTAGTTGCCGTTCCAGCCGCGCGGTGGTTGCGCAAACGCTGAGCGTGGAAAGGGATTGGCGCTGCGCCGCAGATCTGCGTCCGACCAAGCGTGGCTGCCATTCACATCGACGCCCATGGCCACAAGGCCTCGGCGATCGTTGTAGCGCACGCCTAGGATGGTTTCGGGATGGCTGGCGTTGGCACGAACAAACGTGACCTCTTGCACCGAAGAATCGTGTTGTTCACCAAACTGCGTGCCCAGCCCAGGGCGGTTCATCGAACGCTTGCGGGGGGCCTCTTCGGCTTCGGCCCTGTAGGCATCCATCTCGGCCGAAGCCGCTGGGGCCGACTGCGGCGCGGGGGCTGCTTCGTCGTGGCTGGGAGCGCTGGAGCGACCGCTGCCGATGCCGCCTTTGCTTTCCATATCCCAAGGCGGAGACACACGCCGATAGGGAATGTATCGGGGCCTCGGACGCACAATCATGCGCTCGGGGAACACCGCCACCCCGATCACGCCCACGTTGCGGGGCTGCCCGGTCTGCCCGGCGTAAGACGACGAAACCGAGGAGAAGCGAAACGCCGCCACCTGCTGGTTCGAAAGCCGCCACCCGTCAATGTCCACAGAGCCCCAGGCCGGCACCAGGTAGCCGCGCTTTGAGAACGCCCCCGCCTTGCCATCAATCACATCCAAGCCGTCAACCGTCACCACAGCCTCAATGCGCCGATGCGAGCGGTTGTGAACCCGAAGCACGTAGCGTTCACGCTTGTGCCCCATCACGAAGCTTTCGCCACGATGCGCAAAGGTCGGAAGGGTCATGCCATCAACCAGCACCTCCACTTCGTAAGCGCCAACCTGGTCCCGCATGGCCGCGCTGGCCACCCCACCGCCCGGGCCGGCGCAAGCCACAGCCACCGTGCCCAGAACCAAAGCCATTTGAATCACCGTGCGTCGTTCGTTCGTCATCTGCAAACCTCCTGGGTGTTCAAACGCAGGAGGGGGCAGAAGGATCTAAAAAACGCAGTATATTTTGGGCTTAGCTGTTGCCTACCTGTCTGCGCACCTTCTGGGCCTGTAACCCTTTGGGTCCGTCGATGAGGTCAAACTGCACCGGCTGGCCACCCTTTAGGGACCGATAGCCCTCCATCTCGATGGCGCTGTGGTGAACGAAGATGTTGGCGCCGTCTTCCCGCTCAATGAAACCATAGCCCTTTAGACTACTGAACCACTTCACCTTACCCGTAACCGTCACGATCAAAAAGCCTCCACATTGTCCCAAACAAGCCCACATCCGCGAGCAACCGGGCACAAGGTACGGCCTCAGAGGTGAGAGTCAAGGAAGGAGTTCGCCACAAACTCGCGGCATCTGATTATGACTCAACACCTTGCTTCAAAAACGTGAGCAAGCTAACGAGTGCCTCGGAAGGAGATGAAGCAGACAGCCACAGCCGAATGCAGGCCACGCCAACCGCGCCGGCCTTCAGACAGGACTCAGCTTTGGTCTCGTCAACGCCGCCCAGCGCCAAAAGTGGCAAGCCCAGCGCCGCCGCGGCCGACAGCCCCGAGAGGCCCACCGGCGACAAAATGCCTGCCTTGCTGGGGGTTTCGTACACAGGGCCAAACACGGCGAAATCGGCCCCGGCCAACTGACTCTGCACAATGTCTGCGTGGTTGTGGGTGGAGACCGCCACAGCGAGTTCGGGTGCCATGGCGCGCACGGCAGCAACCGGCAAAGCGCCAACGCCCAGGTGAACGCCGTTGGCGCCCACCGCCAACGCCACGTCCACGCGGCCATTAATGAACAGAGTCGCTTGATGGCGATGACAGATCTTGCGTAGGGGCCCGGCGATCTCCCACAAAGCCTTCGCGCTGAGGTCCTTGTCTCGCAACTGCACCGCCACCCGCCATGGCTCGCTTTGCAGCGCAGGCGCCCGCGCCACCGCGGCCAAGGCCTCGTCCACCACATCCAGCAGCGGCCGGCCCAACGTGGCGTGCCGGTCAGTGATCAAATAGAGGTGAGGCGCCCGCAACTACTCGATCACCCCGTCAAGCGGCGACGAGGCGTTGGCGTACAACTTGCGCGGGATCCGCCCGGCCCGAAACGCCTTGCGACCGGCGATCACCGCGTCTCGCATCGCTTCGGCCATCAACAGCGGATCGCGCGCACCCGCGATTGCGGTGTTCAGCAGCACGCCGTCGCAGCCCAACTCCATCGCCACCGCCGCGTCAGAAGCGGTGCCCACGCCAGCGTCAACGATCACCGGAACTTTGGCTTTTTCCCGGATAATTCGAAGGTTATAGGGGTTGCGAATGCCCAGCCCTGAACCGATGGGCGCCGCCAGCGGCATCACCGCCGCGCAGCCTGCGTCTTCAAGCCGGCGCGCCAAAATGGGGTCGTCGGTACAATACGGCAGCACCGTGAAGCCCTCTTTCACCAGCACCTTCGCGGCCGCCAACGTGGCTTCGCCATCGGGAAACAACGTGTCGGGATCGCCAATGACCTCAAGCTTCACCATATCGCCCACGCCCAGTTCGCGGGCCAAGCGGCACACGCGGATGGCGTCCTCGGCTGTGTAGCAACCGGCGGTGTTGGGCAAAATCGTCATCCGCGTGCGATCGATGGCGTCCAGCACATTGGCCTTGCCGGGCGAAAGATCTACACGTCGCAACGCCACCGTCACGATGTTAGCCCCCGAGAGCAACAGCGCTTGCCGGGTCTCTTCGATGGACTTGTATTTGCCGGTGCCCACCAAGAGCCGCGAAGCAAAACTGCGACCGCCAATGACCAGCGGATCGGCAACGGCGTCGCTGCCACCACCCACGAAGGCCACGATCTCTAAGCGATCGCCATCGGACAACGGCGCCTGCGCCCAGGTTTTGCGAGGCACAACGTCTTCGTTTTGCTCCACGGCCACGCGCGTGGGATCCACGCCCATGGCGACCAGCAAGTCAGACACAGTGGCGCCCAGGGGGGCGGTTTTGGGGGCACCGTTGACGGTTAAACGCAGTTCGCTCATTGGGGGCTAGAACATAGCGCACGAACCGGGTACGTTGGCGGCAACTGCACGAAGTGTTCGACGATGCGCTGCCCATTTTGTTCTGCCCAAGAAGACCGGGTGGTGGACACCCGCCCCAGCGATGGGGATCAAGTGATCCGCCGCCGCCGCGAATGCGGCACCTGCAACCGCCGCTTCACCACCTACGAGCGCATCGAGCAAGAGATGCCGCTGATCGTCAAGAAGGACGGCCGCCGCGAGCCCTACGACAGAGCCAAAGTGCTTTCAGGGGTTCGCAAAGCCTGTGAAAAGCGGCCGGTGCCCATCGAAGCCCAAGATCGGGCGATTGATGACATTGAGCGCGCGCTGCAAGACATGGGCGAAAAAGAGGTTGTGGCCTCCAAAATTGGCGACGCCGTGCTTTCGGTGCTGCGCCAGTTGGATGAAGTGGCCTACCTTCGGTTCGCGTCGGTGTATTTGTCGTTCAAAGACGTGGGCGAGCTGATGAACGAGGTTCAGCGGCTGATGCAGGCGCGCAAGCAAGAGGGCCGTGAATTGGCGGCGCCCGCTTTTGAGCCGCGCTCCTCAGAGCCCCGTGAACCCAACAGCTGAACGCTGACTCGCTTATGTCCGCACCCCTCACCGCCCAGGACGAAGCCTTCATGCGAATGGCGCTTGTGGAAGCGCGCCGGGGGCATGGGCGCACCCGTCCCAACCCGGCGGTGGGCGCCGTGGTGGTGCGCGCGAACAAGGTCGTGGCGGTAGGTCACCACCGAAAAGCGGGGCAGCCGCACGCGGAAGCCGAGGCGCTAACCGCGGCAGGGAAAGCCGCGCAAGGCGCCACCCTCTACGTCACGCTTGAACCCTGCTGCCACACGGGCCGCACAGGCCCTTGCGCCGACGCGGTGATAGCGGCCGGAATCAAGCGGGTGGTGGTGGGCTGCCAAGACGAAAACCCCCTGGTCAGTGGACGCGGCCTCAAGCGGCTTAAAAACGCGGGAATTGACGTGATTTCCGGCTGTTTGGCCACCGAATGCCAAGACCTCAACCGGGCGTTTTTCTGCTGGATCAGCCGCGGCCGCCCGCTGGTGACTTTGAAGTTTGCTTGCACCCTGGATGGCGTGATGGGCGATCCCCCCGTGCCCCCCGGTGAACAAGCTGCCGGCGTTCGTTGGATCACCAGCCCGCCCGCGCGCCAACACGCCCACCGCTTGCGCGCGCTTCATCACGCCATCCTGGTGGGCCGCGGCACGGTGCAATCTGACGATCCCCAGCTCACCGTGCGGGCGCCGCGCCTGCCCCCTGGGGGAAGCCGCGCGCTTTTGCGGGTGGTGCTGGATTCGCGGCTCACCACCTCGCCACAGTGCCGGCTGCTGAGTGAACCGGCCCCAGGTCCGCCACCGCTGTTTGTGGCGGCCACGCCCCCCCGCGCGCAAGAATCCGCGTGGCGCAAACGCCAAGCCGCGCTTGTGGCGGCGGGCGCCGAGGTGCTGATGCTGCCCAACGTGGCGGGTGCGCCGGCGCTCAACGCCGTGCTAACAGCGCTGGCGCAACGCCAAGTGCAGTCACTCATGGTCGAAGGCGGCAGCCGAGTGGTCAGCGCCTTCATCGCGCAAGGACTCGTAGATCGCGTGGTGGCTTACGTGGCGCCCAAACTTGCCGGGGGGGGCGTGTCCCTGACCAACGGGCCCGGCCGCACCCTGGCGCAAGCGCTGCCGCTCACCAACATGAGCACAGCGCGCATCGGCCCCGATTTGCTGATCACCGCCGATGTGGTGCGGTTGCCAAGCGCTTAGGCCCACTTTCCTTTGCGCACGCGCAAACTGCCGCCTACATTGAGGGCCCTCGTGTTTACCGGCCTGGTGGAAAGTTTGGGACATGTTGTGCGGCTGTCGACTCCCCGCGACGGTGTGGCGCAGCTTGAGCTGTTCACAAGCTTGGATTTGTCGAAGCTGGCCCTTGGCGCCAGCGTGGCGGTCAATGGCGTTTGCTTGACACTCACGGCCAAAGCCCCCGCCCGGCGTGGCAAACACAAAGGCTTCGCTTTTGAGGCCGATTTGGGCCCTGAAACGCTTTCCCGCACGACCTTAGGGGCCTTGCAGCCGGGCGCCACTGTACATTTGGAACGCGCGCTGCGCATGGGCGATTCCCTCGGAGGTCATCTTGTGGCCGGCCATGTGGACGGGTTGGCCAAAGTGGTCAAAAGCCAACCCACTGGGCTTGCCCACGAATTGGTGTTGGAGGCCCCCTCCGAGTTGGTCGCGGCGCTTGTCCCCAAGGGATCGGTGACTTTGGATGGGGTAAGCCTTACGGTCAACTGGGTGAAGCAGCGCCGCTTCCAGGTCATGTTGATTCCCCACACGTTGGCCATGACCACACTGGGCGAGCGCCACGCCGGTGACCATGTCAATATCGAGACGGATCTCATGGCGAAACATGTGATCCGCGTGTTGGAGCTGCATCTCAGCGCGCAAAAACAGCGCCCTCGCCCAGGCGCTCGAAAAGCCAAGACTGCGGCGAAACAGCAAAGGACAGGCCGTGAGCGATAAACGATTGTTGAACATCCCCCAAGCGCTGGAAGAGATCCGCGCCGGAAAAATGGTGGTGGTGGTGGATGACGAGGATCGCGAAAACGAAGGTGATCTCACCATGGCCGCCGACCTTGTCACCGCCGAAGCCATCAACTTTATGGCCACCCACGGCCGCGGGCTCATCTGTTTGGCCATGAACGAAGATCGCGTGGACGAGCTTCGCCTGCCCATGATGACGCACAACAACCGCTCGCAACGGGGCACAGCGTTTACCGTGAGCATTGACGCGCGGGAAGGCATCACCACCGGCATCTCCGCGCCTGAGCGTGCCCACACGGTGCGCGTGGCTGTGGATCCCAAAACCCGCGGTGAAGATCTCGTGGCGCCCGGCCATATCTTTCCACTGCGCGCTCGTCGCGGGGGGGTTTTGGTGCGCTCAGGGCATACCGAAGCCGCCATCGATTTGTCACGCCTGGCTGGCCGCGCCGAAGCCGGCGTGATTTGCGAAATCATGCGCGAAGACGGCGAAATGGCACGCCTGCCGGATCTGGAAGACTTTGCCGACAAACACAATCTGGGCATCGTGCGCATTGCCGATCTGATCCAATACCGGTTGGCCAAGGAGATGTTGGTGCGCCCGGTGGGAGAAACGGTATTGGAAACCGGTGATGCCCGCCGGCCCCACAAATGGCGCGCCATCCGCTACCGCACCGACGTTGACGAAACCGAATACCTGGCCTTGGTGTTGGGCAGCCCACGCGCCGACCAGCCCACCCTGGTGCGTGCCCAGGTGGCCTCGGTGCTGCGCGATGTGTTTCAATGCAGCAACAGCGCCACCGATCACGCGCCGGCCGTATGGATGCGTATGATCGAAGAAGCTGGCGAAGGCGTTTTGCTTTATGTGGTGGCGCCTGGCAGTGAACCTCTGCTGCGCGACATTCCCGTGAAGGCCTACGCCGGCGCGCCCGCTCACGACGCGGCTTTGCCCGAGGCGCCCTTGCGCGATTTCGGTTTGGGCGCACAGGTGCTTGCGCATTTGGGCGTGGGCAAAATTCGCCTGCTCACCAACAACCCCCGCCGCATCGCTGGCCTCGATGGCTTCGGCATGCAGGTGGTTGAATGCGTGGCCAGCCGCGCGCCGGCCGCCGTGCTTCCGCTTCGCGACCACAAAGCGTAGTCTCTTTCTTTTGCATCTTTAGCGCCCCCTTTCGCCATGCCCCCATCCAGCATCAAGACCCACGTCGGACAGATTTCCTCGGCCGGTAAGCGCTTCGCCATCGTGGCTTCGCGTTTTAACGAGTTCATGGTTGAGCGCCTCGTTGAAGGCGCCATCGACGCCTTGCTTCGCACAGGTGCCAAGGAAAGCGATCTCGAAATCTTTCGTTGTCCAGGCGCCTTTGAAATTCCCGGCATCGCCCGCCGTGTGGCCGACAGCGGCCGATTTGACGGCATCATTTGCCTGGGCGTGGTGATCCGCGGCGCCACGCCGCACTTCGATTTGGTGGTGGGTCAAGCCACGGCGGCGGTGGCGCAGATCGCCGCTGAAGGCAAAGTGGCCGTGGGCAATGGCATCGTGGCCAGCGAAACCATGGAGCAAGCGATCGAACGCGCGGGCAGCAAAGCGGGCAACCGGGGCTTTGACGCCGCCATGGTGGCCGCCGAGGTTGCCCAACTTTATGCCACCGCTTTTTCCAAGTAACGAATCAACAAACAGCTCATGCTAGGCCTTCGTCGGCGGTCTCGAGAGATCGCATTGCAAATTTTGTTCAAGCTTGACGCCAATCCCGAACTGGACGCTGAGGCCGCGTGTTCTTTGTACTTCTCCGAATTGGCGGGAGCCGGCGAAGACGACGGCACCACTGTTCGCAGCGGCGAAACCGTGGATCGACCCTGGATCACGCAGTTGGTTTCGGGGGTTGTCAAACAGCGCGCCGAATTGGATGAGGGGCTGGGGCAGGTTTCGCGCAACTGGCGGGTGGAGCGCATGACGCGTCTTGATAGATGCATCTTGCGGCTCGCGTTTTACGAACTTCGCTTCTCGCTTAACGTGCCCCATCAGGTGGTGATTAACGAAGCCATCGAGCTGGCCAAACGGTACGGCAGCTCAGAGGCCGCCGCCTTCGTCAATGGCATCCTCGATTCCGCATCGCGCCAATTTCCCCGCTAAACGTCTCACTGGGTAATAGTTCTGCTCACATCAGAACAGGGTTGACTAAGCGTAACCAAGTCTGGTTAACGTATTCCCCTTTGATGTTTCGGAGTGGCTGAGGCGAAACGCTGCTGGCGGTTCGGCTTCATGACTGGGGAGAAAAATGCTGGGTTCTGGCTCTGTTGCGACGGGCGGCGCGTTCGGTGCCGAGATGGCCAAGGTGGTCCCTGGCGACCACATCTGCGTGCCTTTCGTCAACGATGAGATGCTGCTTGAGACATTGGCCTTCTACGCAGCTGGTGGGCTCGCGCGGAACGAGCGCGTGATGTTGGTGGGCATGCCGGCAATGAAGGAGCCGCTTTCGCAAAAGCTGAGCGGCCTCGTTGGGGCGCATCCACCGCAGGAACAGCTGGTGTGGGTGGCGCAAGAAGAGCTCTATGGCGGCTCCGTAGCACGAACGCCTGAGGCTATATGGGACGATCTTCGTCAGCAAAGCCGATTGGCGCGTGGGCAGGGTTTCACAGGGCTGCGGGCCACCGGGGCGCCCCCAACCGCCGCGGAAGCAGAGCCCTTGCTCGCTTACGAAGACGGTTTGGATGAGGTCTCCAAACAGGAAGGCGCTACGGTACTGTGCTTGTATTGCAAGCGGCAAACCCCGGCGCGGTTGCTGCGGGCCGTGCTGAAGGTTCATTCGCACGTGTGGCTTCAGGATCGGTACTTCGAGAACCTGTACTTCACCCCTGGCGTTCATCGCAACAGCGGATCACGCACCGACCTGCAGCACCTTGACTGGACGCTCAATCGCATCCTTCGCAGCCGCGACCACGAAAGTGACGTCGCGCCGGGCTCTCACAGCGACGCCTCGAAGCAAGGCGAGCTTCGGCGTTTGGCCTTGTCACTGGTGCGCGGGCTGGATCACCGCGATCGCTTGCTGGCTATGGTGGCACGTCAAGTGCGCGGGGTGTTCGCGCAGTTGGCAACGCTCCCCGCGTTCCCAAAGACTGACGATGCCCGAGAGGCTGCTGAACGTTTGGCGCACTTAACAAGCCGCCTGGACGCCATTGCGGCGTTGGTGGCGCAGCCCATGGACGCGGCGCCCCGAACGCACGATTTGGTGGTCTTGGTCGAAACCCAGATCGAAAACTTACGCCACCATCTGGTTGCCAACGCGGGCCCCATAACCATTCATGCTGAAGAGCCTGTCATGGGGCGCTTCGACGAAAAACTGATCTCCCAAACGCTTCAAGAGTTGATTCGCTTTGCGCTTCGCCACAGCTGCGATGGGCCCATCGAATTGCACGTAGAACGCCAAGGGCCATCGGCCCGCATCACCATCCGCTACCAGGGCCTTGATGGCGCGGGAGCGGCGGCGGCGCTGTCAGGACGACAAGCGCATCACGAGCTTTACGATTGGCTGGGCATTGATCTGTTTTTTGCCCGTGAAACGCTTCGGCGAATGGAGGGCAGCTTGACCGTCGCCAGCTGGCCCGACGACACCGTGTTGCTGTCAGTTGATTTGCCCCGCAACACGCTGCCGTCGTCGGCTGCCCAGCCCGCCTAATTCGCCGGCGGTAGCGTCACGAATCGGCTGGTGTTGCCCCGCCGCACTTGCAAGAGGTGACGGCCTTTCGGATTGGCCTTGAACAACTCAACCGCGCTTTCGGAGCTGGTCACGTCTTTGCGGTTGATCTTCAAGATCGTGTCTTCAGGTTGCAGCCCCGCCTTGTCCGCGCGGCTTCCCGGAACAACTTCGGTGACCACAGCGCCCTTGGTGTTGGCCGGCAGCCCGAGCGCTTCGGCAATTTCTGGTGTCAGAGACTGCACGCCTATGCCCACGCGGCCGTCTTCAACGGACGCCACCTTTGCCTCCTCTTCAGCGCTGGGCAATTCCCCCAACGTCACTTTCACTTGCCCCGGCCGCCCCTCGCGCACGTAGCTCAGCGTCACTTGGGTGCCGATGGGTTGATCCGAAATGTAAGACACCACGTCCGAGGCCCCCTCAATCGCCTGGCCATCGATCTTTGTGACGATGTCCTTCGGGCGAACGCCCGCTTTTTGTGCGGGCCCGCCGGGGGTCACCACTTCAACCACAGCGGCGCGCGCGGGCAAGCCTTTGCCCAATTGGTTGCGCTCTTGTTCCTGCAGTTTGTCCAAATCAGCCACCTTCACACCCAAGAAGGCGTACCGCATCTTGCCGTCTTTGATCAACGCCTGGGCCACCCGTCGCGCTTGGTTGATGGGGATGGCGAAGCCGTAAGCGCCGCCGGGCCCCGTATTGATCAAGGTGTTGATGCCCACCACCTCGCCGTCCAGATTTGACAGCGGCCCCCCGGAATTGCCCGGGTTGATCATCGCGTCGGTTTGGATGTACTGGCGCACGCGGTTGCCCGACATGCGCATGCGATTGCCCGTCTTGCCTTTGCTGCTGACAATGCCTGCGGTCACGGTTTGGTCCATGCCCAAAGGGCTGCCCACGGCCAACACAAACTCACCCACCTCAAGCTTGTCCGAATCTCCGATGCGCGCCGCCACCAGATTGCCGGGTGGCTTTTTTAAACGAACCACCGCCACGTCGGTTTCTTCGTCGCGGCCCACAACCTCGCCATCAAATTCTTTGCCATCGTGAAAGGTCACGGTGACCTTTTCCGCACCTTTCACAACGTGGCTGTTTGTTAAGATGAAGCCCTTCATGTCAATCACCACGCCGGAGCCCGTGCCATGCGCGGGGCCAGGCGAGGGCATGCCCTCGGGACCAAACTCGAAGAAGTGTCGAAAGAAATCGGGCACGTCATCGGGCATCTGCCGTTGACGCCCTCGAGGGCCTTGGGCCTGGGGCGCTTTGGTTTCCACATCCACCCGCACCACGCTGGGCGCCAAAGCCTTGGCGGTGCCCGCAAACGCCCGCGACAACGCGCGCGCTTCCGGCGGCGCCTGCATCTTGGGCGTGACGCTCGTTGTAGTTTGCGATGTGGCGGGTGGCACCACCATAAGCCCTGAGGCCAAGCCGCCCCCCACAAAGGCCGCGACAAGTCCCACTGCCATTCCGGTTTTTCGTTTAAAGCTTGTCATCCCTGTCATCATCCTTGTTTGAACACATGACCCCGCGCGTTTCTTCCCCACCTTCACAAGCCACAAAAGTGCCTGCGGCAGCGCCTGTTCTTTACATAGCCCCGCTCACGCGTCACAACCCCTAGTGATGGTGTTTCTTCAAACCCTCATTCGCCTACCGCCCCGCCCCCGTGGTTTTCATTTGATCACCCGCGAGGTCCTGGCGGCGGCGCCTGACCTGACGGGCCTGGAAGCGGGCGTCTTGCACTTATTTCTGCAGCATACCTCAGCCTCGTTGTTGGTGAACGAAAACGCCGACCCCGACGTGCGGGCGGATCTTGAACGCTGGACCAACCAAGCCGTTCCCGAGCACGCACCGTATTTTGAGCACACTTTGGAAGGGCCCGACGACATGCCCGCCCACGTAAAAAGTGTGATGTTTGGGCCCTCCTTAACGTTGCCGGTGCGAGAGGGAAAACTGGCCTTAGGCACCTGGCAAGGCATCTATTTGGGTGAACACCGCAACGACGGGGGCGCCCGCAAAGTGGTTGCCACCGCCTGGGGTCAGCCCCGGTCCTAATTCGGGGCCCGCGCCGGCATCGCTACAACGCAGAGCGCCTCAGTTCGGGGCCGTTGCGGCGATTTTTGCGGCGCGCCCCCAGTTTCACGCCTTTGCTGTTGCCAACGCGGGCTGGGAATCATAATCAGTGGCTCGTATGTCCACCACCAGCAAGCCCCCCACCTCCTCCGGCCTCACCTACCGCGACGCGGGCGTCGACATAGACGCCGGAAACGATCTGGTCCAGCGGATCAAGAGTCATGTGGCCAAAACCCGGCGTCCCGAAGTGCTCACGGGCTTGGGCGGCTTCGCCGGAATGTGCGCGCTGCCCACCGGTTACAAAAACCCGATTCTGGTTTCGTGCACGGACGGGGTGGGCACCAAGCTGAAGTTGGCTTTCACCACCGGTCTTCACAACACCATCGGCATCGATTTGGTGGCGATGAACGTGAACGACCTTGTGGTGTGCGGCGCCGAGCCCTTGTTCTTTCTTGATTACTTCGCCGTGGGCAAGCTGGATGTCACCGTGGCCGAACAAGTGGTGGCCGGCATCGCCGAGGGTTGCATTCAAGCGGGCTGCGCTCTGGTGGGGGGCGAAACCGCCGAGTTGCCCGGATTTTATCAAGCCAAGGAATACGATCTTGCGGGGTTCTGCGTGGGCGTTGTGGAACGCGACGCGCGCGTTGACGGCCGCCACATCGTTGCGGGCGACGTGCTTTTGGGCTTGGCGTCCTCGGGCTTTCATTCCAATGGGTACTCGCTGGTGCGGCGTGTGTTTCTTGAGCACGCGGGGCTCTCGCTTGACACCATCTTGCCCGACATCAACACGCCGTTGGGGGAAGCGTTGTTGGCCCCCACACGCATCTACGTCAAATCGCTGCGCGCGTTGTACGCAAAGGGCTGGATGAAGGGGGCCGCGCACATCACCGGTGGCGGTTTGGTGGAAAATCCTTCGCGCATGCTGCCCGATGACGCTTCGTTGAAGTTGCAGATCAACTTGAATAGCTGGACGTTGCCGCCGCTGTTCCAGCATGCCGCGCGCTTGGGCAACATCAGCGCCGAAGAGCTGCGCCGCACGTTCAACATGGGCATTGGCATGATCGTGGCTGTGTCGGCCGCACATGCCGACGAAGCGGCCGCGCTGCTGCGTGCACAAGGCGAAACGGTTCATGTTTTGGGCCAAGTGGCGGCGGCTGACGCGCCTGGCGCACCGGTGGAGTTTTTTGAATGAACATTGGCGTTCTGGCTTCGGGCGGCGGCACCAACCTGCAGGCCTTGCTCGACGCGCAGTTGGCGGGATCGCTGTCGCCCGCGAAGCTTATGGTGGTGGGCAGCAACGTTCCCGGCTGCGGGGCGTTGGCGCGGGCTGAACAAGCCAAGGTGCCAACGTTTGCGATCAACCACAAAGACTTTGCCGATCGGTTGGCGTTTGATGACAAGCTCGCACAGCAGCTGCACGCCTTCGACGTTGAATGTTTGGTGCTCGCCGGATTCATGCGCTTGTTGTCGCCCGCATTCTTGGACAGCTTTCCCGCGGGCGTGATCAACATTCACCCCGCCCTGCTGCCCGCGTTCCCCGGTGTTCACGCGCAGCAACAGGCATTCGCCTATGGGGTCAAGTTTGCCGGCTGCACGGTTCATTTTGTAGACGCGGGCGTCGACAGTGGCCCCATCATCGCGCAAGCGGTTGTGCCTGTACTGGACAACGACACCACCGAGACTTTGCAGCAGCGCATCTTGAACGAAGAGCACAAACTTTTGCCCGCGGCCGTTCGCGCTCACGCCGAGGGCCGCTTGGTCAGAGAAGGGCGGCTTGTTCGCGTGCGCGGGGCGTCCGTGCCCCCTGCGCCCGCCGCATCTAGCCTGCCCAGCTTAACGTGACGACGCCGAAAGCTTAAGCCCCGCCCGGGCCAACATTTGCACCAAGTGATTTCGTCCGCCGTAGCCGGCTTGCTGATGCACCACGCGGGCTTGCGAAAACACGATGAAGTTGGGAATTGACTGTATGGCGTAGCGCGCGCTCAGCTCGGGCAGCTTTTCGGTGTCCACCTTCAGCACCACCGCCTGTCCCGCCATTTCCATGGCCACCCGCGCCACCTCTGGCGCGGCGGTACGGCAGGGGCCACACCAGGCCGCCCAAAAGTCCACCAAAACTGGGACACGGGCTTGCCCTATTAACGCATCAAAGTCGCCCACGGTGGCCACGTCGAGCGGCTCGGCCACAGCGGGCAACGCAGCCCTACAGGCCCCACATTTGCCAATTTGCGCAAGCCGTTCAACCGGCGTCCGATTTTTCACACCGCATTTCGAACACGGACGCGTTAAGGCGAACGTCATCAGGCACCTCGCAAAAAGTCTTCCCTTTCAAGATGTCGCAAACGGCACATAAGGTTCCTATTCTCACGCGATTGTGGCCCCAGAGTTGCCGCAAAGTTTCCGCTAACGCTTTTGTTCACAGCGAACAGGCTAGGGGGTGTCGTGGGCACAGGATTGCGGTAGATTGCCGCCGCATCGCCGCGCAAAATGCGCCCTGACAGCCGAGAAACATTATGGAAATTGAACGTCGCGTAGGACTTACCCCAGAAGGCAAATCCATCCAGCCCGACCACGCCCGCTTGCGGCAATTGATTCTGCTGAAGCTGGCGGCCATGGGATATCGGCTGCCCGCGGATGGCGAAGATGAAGACGTCATGGAACTGGGCCGCGATCTGTTCGCGCGCTACCGCGAACAAAGCCGCTTGCTCAGCGAACACCTCAGTCCCGTTGATCGCCGCATTCAAGATTTTCTAGACCGCCTGCTGTCGCCTCTCGGGCGCCCCGAGCATGTGCATTTGGCCGCAACCTCATTCATTCTAGACAGGTGGGGTTTGGCGCGGGAACTTGCATTTCCCGCGGGCAAGGGCGAGTGGACCAATGATCTCGTCAGCAGCTTTCGCACCGCTAACGGGGTGATCCACAATCCTGTGAACGACCGGCGAACCACCAAAGGCGTGTTCCACGTGGCCGATGTGGGACTGCCCGTGCCCGCCGACAAAATTGCCGTTCCCTTGCTGGCCTACGCCCGCATGTTGCGCGCGGCTTTGGATGCCCCCGCCAGCTTGCGCCGCTTGCCCTTCACAGCCGAATGGGATGAACCAGTGGCCACCATGGCTTCGTTGATGCTGCGGCCCCTGGTATGCCCCGAGGTTCCGGGGGTGAGCCCGCAAAAGCGCATGGAGATCCGCTTCTTTGTGCCTGGCGGCTTGGTGTGCAATTTGGATTTCGTAGAAAGCATCTTCGGCAACGCGGGCGATCCATTTTTGCCTGAAAACGACGCGGCTTTGGACGTGGATCATTGGACAGGGCACACCGGCTGCGTGATCTTGGCGCCGCATCTCACCCAATTGCGCAAAAAAGATCTGGGCCTTCCCCACGAGCGCGACGCCTCGGAACGGCAAAAGCGCGAAGGCATGTTTTGGAAGCAAGACGACGAGCTTTACAACGACGGGCGCCCGTTCAAAATCACCGCCCGCGACGCGAGCGGCGTGATGGTCACCATCTTGGCCGACAACTACTTCGGTTATTGCAAGAAAGAAGTGAAAACGCAGATTGGCTTCGCGGCCAATCTGTTTGGCTTGGCCGAAGAGGAGCACGCCGGCGGCGCATTGGCGTTCTCGTCTTATAGCTTGGGCGAAACGTTTTCCCCCAGCCGGCGCTTCTTCGACAGCAACAACACCTTTGCCGACGTGGTTGCGCTGATGGGCGACGCGATCGACATTCACGCTTCGGGGTATGCCACCGACAAAGCGCACCCCAGCATTCACTATCTGCCTGAAGACATGCAGATGGATGTCACCACGCAATCGGCCCGCTGGTCGGTGGGCGGGGAAGAAAAGAAGCTGTTGCTGCGGCCAGGCCACATCTACGTTCATCCCAGCGGCTATAAAGTGCGGTTGGAAAAGCACCCCGCAGCTCCCAGCTGGCGTTTGGTGGGCACCGTGGCCGAAGGCGTGTTTTGCCACAAGCCTTGCACCGTGTCGGGTGGCGGCAAATCTGAAATCAGCAAAAGCATCTTGGATTCGGTTTTGTACGGGCCCATCTACGTGGCCGATGTGGAAAAAGACCTTGAGCTGGTTGACGAGATCTTCAGCAAGAACTTCGCCGAACGATGGTTGCCGGGGCGCGACCCGCAAACTCGCAGCAACGACGGCAGCAGCCGCCCTTTGCTTTCGCCTCTGCGATCTTTGGGATCGGTGATCAAGCTCTTGTCACCCATCGAGCTGGATTACACGCCGGAATACAACGCTTGGTTGCGCGGCATTCCCAACCACGTGCGCGCGATGGTGTTTATCATCAAGCGATTTTACAACGACAGCTGGGGTGACGATTGGCGGTCACGGTTCACGGTTGACGTTGTCAACGGCTCGTCGGGGCACGAGCTGAAGTACGCGGGCCGCAAGCTGGTGGGCAGCTATCTGCGTGTGGGTTTGCAACCCGATGGCTCGTGGCGAACCTTCAAGCTGCGGCAAGATTATATGCCCGCCGACAAGGTGCAGATGGAAGACGACATCACCAGTTCGGTGGTGGTTCCCAGAGCTGTATTGTCCGACATACCTGATCGTTACAAAGGCCACGAAAGCCTCAAACTTTCGGAGAACTGTGAGTGGCGCCTGTTTCAAAGGCCAGACGACGCGATCTTCCCCGGCTTCGACAAACAAACTGAGGCCGACATGGCATCGATGGGCGTGTTCGCGTCCAACTTCCAGCCGCTCACCGGCGCGGATGTGCAGGAGATGCTTGAAAACGTGGCGCTCTACGACGCGTTCACACCACCGATGCAAGATCACCTGCGTCGCGTGGCCGCCAACGATGACAGCTTCGCTTTGTGTTCGGCGCGACCACGCATCGTTGATGGCAAACCCACCAAGAACCCTCGCTATCTGCAGGTAAGGCCCGACGTATCCAAGCCGCGAGATCGCTACTTGGCCGAGGTCAGCACCCGGCTGGTGCGCCGCATTCCCTCCAACCGCAAGGTGATCTTTCCCGTTACCAGCGTGCTGTCAGGGCGCCGCAACAATCCGCCTGACAAGTCCATTCGTCCGCTATGCGTGTTTAGCCCCATTCACTACCAAGAGTTGCCTGAGTTGTTTATGGACTACGTTTGCTCGGTGACGGGCAAATCGCCTAGCACCACGGGCGCTGGCTCTGAAGGGGCGCTCACCAAAGGTCCGTTCAACGCAATCAGCGCCACCGCCGATCTCAACAACGCTTTGGTGTCGATGTTGCTCACCGGCTACGCTGGGTTTTCCACGGCCGCTGGGTACGTGGGCCCCAACTTTCCTTTCGAGCACGACATCAGCTTGTTGATCCCCGAGATATGGTGCCGGCTGTCCGCCGAGGAGCGAGACCCCACGTACCTCATCGCCAATGGGCACCTTGAAAAGGTGAACGACTTCGACTTCGATGGTCGCACCATTCCCGCCAGCCGCTTGGGTTACCGCATCACACCGCGGTTTGTGCGCACCTTCCTGGGCCGCGTGTTTGACGATCCTCGGTCGGTGTTCACAGACGAGATCTTGCGTCCCGAGTTGCAAGATCGAGCGGTGTTTGCGGATGGCATCGAAAACATCGCCGAGGCTCAGAAAAATTCGGCTCTGGCCTATTTCGAGGATGGCAGCATTCACGACGCTTGCCCTCCCCTGGCCGCAGTGCTGCACCTGATGGCTTACGGACACTTTCATGGCAAATCGGCTGCCGATCCGGAAGTGCGGGGGCTGTTCACACGCGAGGCGCTACTGTCCAGCGATTGGTACAAGGATCGTCTGCAAGTCAAACAGCAGCGCGACGTCAAATTGTGGTCCCGCCACGTGGTGAGCCTGAGGTCGTTCCTTGCGAAAGCCAGCCACCGCGACGAAGCGGATCGTTTGGGCATTCGTGCACGCTTGGTGCACGCAGAACGCGAGTTAACGCGGGTGTCGTCGCCGCAATATCTCAAGGAATTGCACGGCACGATTGGAGCCGACCCCATTCACGACAGCCGCCAACAGGCGCAAAGCGATCGTGAAGCCCTCATCGGGGCGTAATCGTTACGAAACAAGCAGCTGGGAAATGCCAGGTCGACCCGGAAGCCTGGTGCTGTCATGATTAGGGCCTACGAGCATCTGAAGAAGCATGCAGTTACGCTTCCCCAGTGGGCCCAAGCGGCCCTCAGCCACGGCGCGCATTGCCATGTGCGCCTTCGCGTTGTGCGCGTGGGTGGGGCCAGCCGCGCAGACTTGGGCCAGAAACGGCGGTTTCGTTTCTGAAGACTGCGGCGGATGCCACCGCGGTGCGTCCGCGCCCAAGATCACAATTACACCCGCCACGCTTACGCCCATGCCGGGGCAAACCGTCCGCCTGACCCTGCTTATGGAAGTGGGCTCGGCGCGCAACGCGGGTTTTTACCTGGGCGCCTCCGCAGGAACTCTGACGCCCGTGGCCGGCGAAGACACAAAAGTTGGCGGTGAAACAGGGATCACGCACACCAGACCGATAGCTGTCTCAAATGGCCGCGCCACGGTGCGGGCAGATTGGAAAGCGCCAGATGCGCCTGGCGGCGTAGACTTTCGCGCGGCCGTGGTGTCAGGCAATGGAGACAGCCGCTCGGCGGGCGATGGGGCCGAATCGCTCTTCTTCTCGATGCCGTTTGGGTGCAGTGGCGGCGCCAAGTATTACCGAGACTTTGACGGCGATGGCTACGGTTACGACGAAACGAATTACACGCTCAGTTGCGGCCAACCTGAGGGATACGCCGACAAAGCGGGCGATTGCGACGACAACGACGCAAAGATTTTCCCGGGCGCGCAAGAGATCTGCAATCGCCGAGATGACAACTGCAACGGGATGACTGACGAGGGTCTGGGTGACGTCATGTTGTATCCCGACAAAGATGGCGACGGTTGGGGCCGACGTGGTGCCGCCGACGAGGTGCAGATTGGCTGCGGCACGGAGCGCGGCTGGGGCATTGAAGGCACCGACTGCGACGACATGGATCCCAGAATCTTCCCGGGCGCGATGGAGATCTGCAACCTCAAGGACGACAACTGCAACGGCCGCTTTGATGAAGGCGCGCGGGCCGACTGTGGCGTGGGGTGGTGCCGCCGTCTAGCGCCTTCGTGTGACGCCAATACCTGCATTCCGGGCCGCGCGCAAACGGAACGCTGCAACTTGCTTGACGACGATTGCGACGGCCAAACGGACGAAGATCCGGATGCGCTTTGCGAAGACAACAGCAGCACATGCTTTGAGGGCCGCTGCATTCCCCACGACGAAGCGCCCGCCGCCACGGGCGGAAGCACGGGCGGCCGTGGCGAAACGGGCGGCGGCTCAGATGCTGGGGGCAGCGGCGGCTCTGAAGGCGGCGCCGGCTGCACCTACCTGCCGCACGAAACAGGTACTTCGGTGGTTTGGCTAGGTCTGTTGGCCGCAGCGCTGGCGTGGGCGAGGCGGCGACGCTAGGCGCAGGCGCGCCAATGATCCGCCAGCACGCAGGCTATGGACGCCGTGAGGTTTTTGGCGGTGGGCACATGCAGAAACTCGTTGGGCCCGTGCGCGTTTGAGCCAGGGCCCAATACGCCCGTGATCAGAAACTGCGCGAGCGGAAATTTTTCACCCAACATGCCCATAAACGGGATGGATCCACCTTCGCCGTTGTAAACGGCGGGCTTGCCGAACGTGGCTTGCGAGGCGCGATCCACGGCTTGTTCCAACCAAGGCACCATGGCGGGGGCGTTCCAACCTGATCCTGCCTTCTCAGGTGTGAAGCTGACGCGCGCGCCGTAAGGGGGATCGGCTTCCAAAATCTGCTTGATGCGTAGGCCAGCTTCGGTAGCTGAAAGCGTTGGTGGAACGCGCACGCTCAGCCTTGCCACTGTGCGGGGCCGCAGCACGTTGCCTGCGTTTTGGGTGCTGGGGATACCATCCATGCCCACAATCGACAGCGTGGGCCGCCACGTGCGGTTGAGCACGAGCTCAACGAGATCTTGGGTCACAGGATGCATGCCGGGCACAAAGGGAAATTTGGTGTGCAGCTCATCTTTGAGAACGTGCGCAACCACGCTCGCTTGCGCAAGTCGATCCGCGGGAATGGGAACGTGGAGGTCTTGAATCAAGGCGCCGGTTTGCTGATCTTCAATGCGCGACAAAAGTTGGCGCAAGATGCGGAAGCTTGATGGCACCACGCCGCTGGCGTCGCCCGAATGCACGCCTTCACGCAAAACTTCCACGCTCAAATCGCCGCCCACGAGGCCACGCAACGAAGTGGTGCCCCACAACTGTTCGTAGTTGCCACAGCCGGAATCAAGGCAAACCACAAGATTCGGCGTGCCGATTTGGGCGGCGAGGTGATCAACGTAGGCAGGCAGGTCGTAGCTACCGCTTTCTTCACAAGCCTCAATCAACACCACACACCGCGCGCGCGGCACGCCTTGCTGGGCCAGGGCTTCAATGGCGGTAAGTGAGGCGAAGGCAGCGTAGCCGTCGTCAGCGGCGCCACGTCCATAAAGTTTGTCCCCGCGGCGAACGGGCTTCCAAGGATCCAGATCGGGCTCCCAGCCTACCATCTCCGGCTGTTTATCAAGGTGCCCGTACAGCAAAACGGTTTCGCCCGATTCGCCGGGAATGTCGATGAAGATAACGGGCGTGCGCGGTTGGCCGTTTTCGTTTTGCAGCTGCACCACTTGCAGCTTCATGCCGGGGATGTTCCGCTGCTGGCACCAGCTGGCAATCAGCGCAACGGCTTTGTCCATATGCCCGTTTTGCTTCCATTGCGGATCAAAGGCGGGCGATTTGTTGGGAATGCGAATGTATTGCTCAAGCGTGGGCAGGATGGATTGCTCCCACACTTCATCAACGAATTGCAAAGCCGTTTGGGTGTTTAGAGTGTTCATCGCGTCTCAGTTTCAAATGAAGGTGGGCGGCCTGCAGCCAGCGCTTGCAAGGCCTCGTGATGATCTTCCGCGTTTTGCACCATCGATTGATAGGTGGCCGCTAGGTTCAAGGCGGCATCGAGATCGAAAGGCAAGCTTTGGTAAAACAATGTTTTGGCTAGGCGCACGGCCTGCGGCGAATTGACGGCCAGTTCTTGTGCCAACGTTTCCACTGCGGGATTGAGATCAGCTTCGCCCACCACGCGGTTGACCAAACCCATGGCCAGGGCTTCGTCAGCTCCTATGGTGCGGCCGGTGAGGATTAACTCTAGAGCCCGCGCAGGGCCCACAACCCGCGAAAGGAAGAGGCTGCCGCCGTCACCAGGCACAAGGCCTAGCTTCACAAAGGTTGAGCCGAACTTGGCTGATTTGACGGCCACGCGCAGATCGCACATGCAGGCGAGATCTAGGCCGGCGCCGATGGCGGGGCCGTTGATGGCGGCAATCACGGGCTTGTCGAACCTTGCCAGGCGCCGAGGCACCCTTTGGATGCCTTCAATGTACCGGCGCCGCAATTCCAAGGGGTTGCCCGCGAACATGCCGGATTTGGCCTGCATGGCTTTCAAATCGCCGCCCGCGCTGAAAGTGTTGCCAGTACCGGTGAGTATCACCACACGCACTTCCGGATCGGCGGCCGCGCGATCAAGCGCTTGCTCGAAGCTGGTGATCATGTCGTTGCTGTAGGCGTTGCGCGCGGTGGGGCGGTCTAGGGTGATGCGTGCCACCGCGCCCTTTGCCTCGTATCGCAGATCAATCACGCTCATAACAGGGTGCAGTATAGCCCGCAGGGCGGTCGTGTGGGCCTGAGGGGCGGGCCCAGCCCAACCCGTCCCACGGGGTCCTGGACAAGCACCGCAGGAGCCCTTAGTTTATCGACCTCACCCAAGCCGGGGTGGCGAAATGGTATACGCGGCAGACTTAAAATCTGCTATCCGAAAGGGTTTGCGGGTTCAATTCCCGCCCCCGGCACTTGGAATCACTGGGGGTTTTGGCGTTTTAGGGGGCATGTTCTGAGGCTCCTTTTTGTTAGGGTGTGTCGCTTCTGTGTCGCTTTGTACCGGTTGAGGACGGTCCAGCTCACATATATCGTGAGCCTGCTCAAGTGGTCATCCCCGCATGGTACGGGTGGAGTGGCTGGCATCTCAACGGGGTTTATAGGGCGAGTTCCCCCACAGCCGCTCATCGCCACCTGCCTGAGCGTGGGCCATGCCGCCGTGCATCTGCGGACCCGCCTTCGCTATCACACCCGAGCCGCGCCGCACGAAGGACATTCCTACTATGCACGAAAGAGGACATTTCTATCCCGCGGATTTCATCCACCTATCGCGGGCCCGAAGTACAACTCCTGTTGTAAGCTTTGCGAGTGTCGGCTGCCGACGGTCATGGTCACTCGCACGGGAGCGCATCTCATGGCCGCGCCTTCGCCATCAGCACCGCGCTGAACCTTGGCTTCGTCGCCGTTGAAGTCGTTTTCGGCATATTCGCCGATTCAGTGGCGCTCCTCAGCGATGCCATGCACAACCTGAGCGACGTCCTCGGGTTGGTGCTCGCGTGGGTCGCCTCAACGTTGGCCCGCCGGCGGCCTTCGGGCCGTCGCACCTATGGCCTGCGCGGCTCGACTATCCTTGCGGCTTTGGCCAACGCTCTGCTGCTTCTTGTTGCGGTGGGGGCCGTCGGGTGGGAGGCAATAGGACGGCTCAGCCAGCCCGGCAGCGCCGACGGCCGGACGATGTGGATCGTCGCCGGCATTGGCGTGCTCATCAACGCGGCGTCCGCTGGGATGTTCCTTCGTGGACGTAAGGGCGATGCGAACGTACGCGGTGCATTCCTGCATCTGGCGGCCGACGCCGCCGTATCCCTCGGTGTCGTTGTCGCCGGCCTCGCCATCGCCTGGACGGGCTGGTCGTGGCTCGATCCAACAACGAGTCTCGTCGTCTCCGTCGTCATCCTCGTCGGCACGTGGTCGCTCCTCCGCGAGGCGCTGAACCTGGCCCTTGCTGCCGTGCCTGACAGAATCGACCTGCAAGCCGTCCGCGAATATCTAGCCACGTTGCCTGGCGTCTCGGAGGTACACGACCTGCACGTGTGGGCCCTCAGCACCACCGAAGTTGCCCTGACGGCGCACTTGGTGATACCGCAGACGTTATGCCACCCGACCTTCGTGCGCGACATATGCGGGGGTCTCCATGACAACTTCGGCATCGAACACTCCACCTTGCAGATTGAGCCCCCGGGGGATCTGAACAGATGTCCCCAAGCTGGCAGTTCGGGTTCAAGTGGCCCCGGATGCGACCCTCCATCTGGCTAGATTCGACGAGCCGTCACATGAATGAGCGGCAGCATCCCTGGAACAACGCTGGATCTCACAACTGCGAAGCCATGCTTCTCGACGAGCATGCGCAGCGCGCTTTCATCGAACCGAGTGACGATCGGGAATCTCCCAAGCGCAAGCACGCGCGAGGTAAGGTGAGCCAGCATGGTCTGCCCATGCCCGAACGTGGGAACACACAAGACGCCATCAGGCTGTAGCACCCTATGGAACTCGCCCAGAGCGAGGCCGGGTTGGGGAAGCAGGTGCAGCAGATTCGCTGCTACGACTGTGTCGAAGCTCCCGTCCGCGAACTCGAGACGCGTCGCATCCGCCGCGCGCACTTCGACATTCAACGCGGCATTGGCCTCAAGCCGTGACTTCAGCGCCGCAAGCATCTCGGGCGATTGATCGGTTGCAATGACAGTGCTCACGGCGCGGGCAAGCTCCACGGTGACAAGCCCTGTACCGGCCGCCACTTCTATTGCGCGGGTGCGGCCACGGACGTCCTGAATGACGAGCTCGACCATACGGTTGAACCTGCGGTTAAGAACGTTTGTCGCACGGTCGTAGCGCCGCGCATGCTGGCGCCAGAACGCGGAACCATCGTTGTCTTTGGCTGTCATGTCTTTCCTCTCATAGTTCGAGTGCACAGGCCATCCCCATCGCGCGACGTCTCTGCCCGCGGGGCTCGTGCGAAGCCGGCCGAACACCGGCCAAGAGCCTGCGATTACCCGGGCTGAGGATCGCAGAAAAAGTGCCGCTACCACGGCCCCTGCAAGAACATCTGGCCAGGCCTGCCCCGTGAGCCACACACCTGCTGCTGCGACTAAGACGCCTAGGTTTGCGATAACGTCGTTGCGTGAGCATTCGAGGGTGCTGCTCATGTTGACGTCTACGCCCCGGTGCCTCCACAGCAAAGCGAGACAAGTGAGATTCGCCGCCAATGCAAGCGCGCCGAAGCCCGCCATTAGGCTCGACGTGGGCACCACCCCGTGAATAATTTTGTCTACAACCTCGACGGCGATCCCCAATCCCAGAATTAGCATTACCCCGCCTTTGGCCACCGCAGCGCCCGCTTTCCAGGACTCTGACCTGTCGAGCGCATAAAGGCTAAGCGCATAAACGAAGGCATCACCCAGCATGTCGACGCTGTCAGCCATAAGCGCCGAGGAGCGCGCAGCCCACCCAGCAGCAAACTCAATCGCGAACATCACCACGTTGATCGCCAGCACAATTAGCAACACCCGCCGGCGGCCCCCGCGGTTTAGGGCAGCAATCGCGTTCGCTTTTCCACCACAGCACTCATCCATGCGCGAAGCCTACCTTGGCTGGGGTCAACTCGTCTGCTCGTGAGGGTTAAGGATCGGCGCTTTGAGCGATTTCTGCTCCCTTCCAAGCATTGCGTACAATACCGGCAAAACGAACATCGTAAGCAGGGTAGCCGTGATAACACCGCCGATGACTACCGTTGCCAAGGGGCGCTGCACCTCGCTTCCCGGCGCGCTAGAGATCGCCATCGGGAGGAAGCCCAACGATGCGACCAGCGCTGTCATCAGGACAGGCCGAAGTCGTAGCTCTGCGGCCTGCTGAATAGCCTCAACATGGTCGAGGCCTTGCTCTTCTAGGTGGCGTGAGAAAGACACCAACACAAGACCGTTGAGCACGGCCACGCCGAACAGCGCGATGAAGCCCACGCCGGCGGAGATCGAAAACGGAATGTCGCGCAGCCACAGTGCAACCACACCCCCGATGATGGCAAACGGCACGTTGAGGAAAATCAGTAGTGCCGCACGAATTGATCGGAAAGCAAGCCAAAGAAGGAAGAGGATGAGCGCGAGCGCGAGTGGAACCACGATCATCAAGCGCTGCCTTGCCTCGGTGTAATGCTCGAACTGACCGCCCCACTCAGCGCGGTATCCCATGGGTAGCGAAACATCCCTTGCGATGCCTGCCTGTGCCTCATTCACGACGGAAAGCAGATCACGGCCGCGCACGTTGAACTCGACCGTAAGCCGCCGCGACTGATTCTGGCGGCTCACTTGCGCAGGCCCCGTGACGAACGTCAAATCAGCAACGTCACCCAGCGGAACGATTTGACCGCTAACGGATTTCAGCGGCAGTGCGCGCAACGGTTCAACGTCACCCTGGTAATCGAGCGCCGTTTTTAGGAAAATTCCGAAGCGACGTTCCCCTTCAAGTACTTCTCCTACGGGGTGGCCAACCGCCATCGTCTCCGTAACCCGGTTGACATCTTCGATCGTCAGTCCATAACGCGCTTTGCGCCTAGCGTTGCGAGGCGCTCCGCATTTGCCCGTGCTGATGCTGCTTTGGCCCTGGTTGCGTTGTAACCGGCACGCACCTGGCCGATTTCGGGAACGCGAACCAGAGCGAGCACGTCGCCCTTTTTCACTACACTGCCCTCTTTGAAACGAAGGTCCGCCAACCTGCCCGCCACCGGTGTGGAGACCCGTGCGCTCTTGTCGGGATCTGCGGTGATCTCGCCTGGAAGCGATGTCGTTGCAGCAAGAGCCTCCTTCACCGCCGGGGCGGTTTTAATCTTCGCGTCGGCGATCACTTCCTTCGGCAAGCGCACACGCTTGGGCAGCTCTTCATGCTCTGCTTCATCGCTGTGGGCCGGCGGCTTGACTTCCGCTGGCTTGGAGGGTGCGGCCGTTGCCGCTTCTCTATTGCCATTGCGGCAACCCATCAGCCCCATCACCGTGGCCAACACCAATGCAAATGCATTCTTCATAACGCACCTTCCAAGCCAAGCGCCGCAACAAGCGCAAGTTCGACTGAGGCAATGCACAAACTTCTTCTTGCCTCTACGGATCCAAATAAGAAATCGATCAGCCCCTGCTGCGTGAGCAGCGCTTCGCGAACGGGCAGCCGCCGCGCCGCTACTTCCTCGGCGATCGAACGAAGCGTATCCTCTGTGAGACGCACTTGCTCCGGAGGATAGAGCTCTATCTGCCGCTTAGTCGACTTCACAACCTCAAGGGCCTTCACAACCTCTAGCCTTACACTGCGGCGTAGTTGCTCAACGTCGGCTTCCGATCGCCGTGCAAGCGAGCTTGCCTCCGCGATCTCGCCGGCATTCGTGCGGCCGAGGGGGGCTGGAAGTGGGATAGGGAAACCCAAGCCGATTCCCGCAGTGCGCTCACCAATCCAATCCTTTCGCATAAAGAGCGAGATTGTTGGATTCGGAATGCGCAGACGTTCATAAAGCGCCACCCTGCTCTCTTGAGCTTTCTGTTCAGCAACGGCGACGGCTAGCTCCGCACGGCGTGCCAACGCTGTGGCAATTAGCGCCGCCGGTTCAGCGTCGACGACAGCAAGTGGCGAAAGGTTTCCCTCAACCCGCGGTTTCGTTTCGAGTGGATCAATCCCAACGATGGTAGCGAGCGTGGCCGTCGTTGTAGCGACCCGCTGCTCCGCGGTGATTTGCGCCTGTTCAAAGCGTGTGGCGGCCGATTCGGCAAGCTGCGCATCGACGTTAGCTGCGACGCCGGCTTCTGCCCGAGCGCGCGCGACGGTCTTCAGCGCAGCGGCAAGCGCGCCAAGTCGCACAGCGAGCCTAGCTTCCTCGACTGCTGCGAGCGCCTCGAAGTATGCGACGAGCCCGGCGGCGGCTGTATGCCGCTCGACGACTTGGACCCTAGCCTGCTGCGCACGCTGTTCGGCGACCACCAGCTCCGTGCGCTTACCCTTCTGACCGCCGACCTCAAACTCCTGCGAAAGCGTTGCGCTCCAAACAGACTCACGGTCAGCCGCCGCAACTGAAGGGTCAATCGTAAAGCCGCCACCTAAAGCCACTGACGGGTTCGAGGGCAGAAGCACGCCTGCAGCGCGCCGGCGCCCCTCGAAACTCTTGAGCCCGAGGCGCTCAGACTTCGACGTCAGGCTGGCCGCCAAAGCGCAGGGCACGACGTTCGCACGAGTGATGCTTGCGGAGCAGGAAGCTCTGTCCTCCGAAAAGGCTCGCGAAGAAGAATTCAACAAATATGCAGCCGTTGCGGCAACGGCCATTACCTTTAGGGTTCTCACTGCATGCTCCTTAGTTTCGCACCGAGGTCGTCTCTCGGGCACCCACGGAAAGAGCGAGCGGGTTGCGGGATGTCTCCCGTTCGTACTTCACGCCGTCGCCCGACTACAAGACGGACGCAAGCGAGCGCGGCGGACGGTAAAGACCGCGCAACGGTGGAGCCCGAGGCACGCTTGCCTCGTAGGGCCGCCGGTCGACATGTTTCTGAACGAGCGCGGGCTGGACTGGAGCTTTCTGAGACACAGAAGGAAGCCCGATACCCCCGTTGCGAGAGCAGGGACAGCTGGGACAACCTGGCGGGCATTCCGTCCCATCGTTTTCGATGGGGCAATCCGTGCAACAGATCCCGGATGATTCGTCGCACGCGACAAGTTCAGGCACGAGCGCAGCGGACCCCAGCGACTCAAAGCACAACAGGGCACCTACGACGCGTAGCAAAGCCATTACACGAAGCCGGCGTGAATGGCCTTTTGCTACACTTGTCGCCACGCGAGGTGAGCGCATTGCTTACGCCGCCGCTTTCTGCAGGACCCTTTTCACAAGGTCCGAGGCGAAGCGATTTTTGATGAAGTAGCCCAATCCCATGGAAAACCTTGAGACAATTCTTATCAGCGGCGCTTGCAAGCACGCTGCGACGTCTTTATCTCCTCCTCAAAGGGCATTTCCGCGCGAAGCCGCTTTACCATTTCCTGGCGGAAGCAGGGCACAAACGCTGAATAACCTTTCGCGATCATCCTCGCACGCACGGGGTAATGTTGACCGTCTTCCCAGGCGCGTCAAGCGGCGCAACCCTGATACTTGGCGCCGCAGTAGGACAAAACTGACTACAGCCAGCCTCAGCAAGATATCGCGTCACGGGCATGGATTGCACGTGCTGCGGCACGAAAATAGAAAAGGCCGCGCGGAGTATTCCTAGTGTCACGTCAGCGGCGTTATCGAAGGGTACGCGACCGTGGCCGTAGGGCCTGACTCTCCGGATCACAGCCTGCCCCAGGTTGAAAATGTGGTTGCAAGCATTGAGCAGGAACTCGAACGCGACGCAAGGGACGTGGGCTGCCGCGGATACCAAGGCGTTCTCAGGTGGTCGGGGTCCAGCCACCACCCCTACCCTTCGCCCACCACGGCAAGCCGGGGCTTCCGCACGCCTATGGAAAGGCGCTTGTCGGCTTCTGCGATGCGGTGATCGTCGCCTAGGTGACCGTAGGTGTTCACAGTGACTACGGGGGTGGAGTGGCCCAAGTTCCTTTGCACGTCGGCGAACGCCGCCGCGGTGGGCCCCCGAGGGCTAGGCTGAAGCTTTAGGTGGTGCTGGGTGAGCACAACCAACGCGTGCATTGGTGATGAAAATGCTCCGCTTGGCGATGAAACGCGAAAGGCAAGTACGGGTTCGAGTCCCGTCCCCGGCACTGGTTTCGATTGCAAGCTCGCGTAGGTGCATTCGATGCCCACCTGGGCGTAGGGACTGTGAGCCTGCAGCCGCAGCATGAAGCCGCGTTTCCGGGCCCGGCTGTGGCGGAATGGGCCCCTTAGCCTTGACCACCATACGCCAATGGCGTACTATACACAGACGTGGAACATAAGAAGTTCATCACGGTTGTTGAAACGAGAAGCTACTTGGCGAAGGCCGAGAAGTTGATGAACGACGAAGAGCGCCAAGAGGTGGTGAAAAAGCTGGCTTCAGCGCCAGAGGCTGGCGACCTCATTTCAGGCGGAGGGGGTGTTCGCAAGATTCGGATCCCACTTGTTGGTCGGGGCAAACGCGGTGGCGCGCGCGTGATCTACTTCTTCCATACGGACACCGTGCCCCTTTTCTTGCTCGATGTGTTCGCCAAGAACGAAAAGGAAAATATCTCCGCGGCTGACTTGGCCAAGCTGGCGGCAGTGGCAAAAGCAATCGTGAAGGAAGCGAAATCGTCATGACCAAAAGAACCGGTTCAATCCTTGAGGGCCTTAACGACGCCTTGGCATACATGCGGGGAGACACCTCACGCGGCAAAGCCCATGTGGTCGAGGTGCCCGATGTGGACGTGGCGAAAACGCGCAAAAGCCTCAAGCTCTCACAGCCCGAGTTCGCGAAGCTGTTTGCCGTCCCCCTGCCTACCGTGCGCAACTGGGAACAAGGGCGAAGGCGCCCGGAAGGACCCGCCCGCGTGTTGCTGAGAGTGATTGAGGCAGAGCCACAGGCCGTCTTGCGGGCAATTCAGGGCGCGGCCCCAGTGGCACCCAAGCGACCCACAAAGGGTACGCGGTTGGCTAGGGCGAAGGGTTAGGCGCGTCCGTCCGGGCACGCGGGCAAGCTTCGCGCACCTTGCCATTTGGCGGGACCCCTCAAATTTCTGAGGTTGGCCGCGCCCATACACCAAAATTCCGAGCGCCTGCGTGCCCATTCCCGTTGTGGCCAGCGGAGTTTGCTATGGCGTGGAACTTGCTGTCTCTGGAAGTGGCGGCGGCCACGACCTAGTCTCTATGCCGTGGCGAACACATCTTTTTTTTAACGAGGAAACTATGAAGCACCTTGAAACGCGTTCACTCCACAGGGCCCATGCCCCTCGCGCAGCCTCAACCCACCTCGCAGGGCTTTTGATTGCGGGCCTCATGTCGTTCGGCATTGGCCTCACCGGCTGCGGGTTGCTGGACCCGGAGCTGATTGACGACCTTACAACCGATCCGGATTCACCGCGGCCCACCGACCCGCAGGACAATCCTTGCGCGGTCGTAAAGTGCGCTGGTGGCACCCAGTGCGTCGTTTTGAAGAGCTTGCCGCCCCAGACGCAGTGTGTGCCCGTTACAGATCCCGAACCCACCGGCTGCTACAGCAGCGAAAGCTGCGGAGACGGCCTCATTTGCAGCACCGAACAGGGCGCCTGTGAACGTCCTCCTGGGTGTGATGAAAACGCGCCTTGCCCAGCGGTCTGCTACGGCACCTGCGTTCCCAAAGCCAAACCTGCTGAAGCTCGATGCATTTCGAGCAACGAATGCGGGCCTGGGCTGCGTTGTTCGACAGAGCTTGGGGATTGCCAGAGCTGCAGCGATGACCCTGCCACCATTTGTCCAGCCGTTTGCTACGGGACGTGTGCGCCTGTCGATGAAAAGCCGGAGCCTGGCTCGTGTCGCAGCGACGCCGATTGCGTGCTTATCAGCAACTACTGCGGGACGCGCCCTTGTACCTGTGAAGCTTTCTCACGTGACCGGCCCTCGCCCGCCGCATGCCCCTCCGATCAGGTGGCGTGCCTCGTGGATCCTTGCAGGGACGCCGCTGCCGTTTGCCAGGCCGGCGTGTGCCGCGTTGCTGCCGCGCAGGTTGCTAGCCGCTGCACCGACGCGCAACTGCTGGGTGATGACACCTCCTGCAAATCGTACGACGCTTGGAAACGGGCGGCGTACGCCTCTTGCTCGCAACAAGGTATGGGGCTTGAGCAATTCTCAGTAGGGGGTGGGACCTGCCGCGGCGGAACCCACCAGGCCAAGTACACCTGCTGCAAGGCAGACCGTTAACCAAGCGGCCGTAAGCATTCAACACATCCGAGGCCCGGGTCGCCCACATGGCAGCCCGGGCTTCTTTTATGTCTGCCACGTCCCCCCTTTGGTGTCCCCCGCTCCTTGAGTCTATAGTGGGCCTTGTGCCGCCCTCCGCCCCTCCTGGCCAGCCCCCCGCCCCTAATACGCAGGCTGCCGAAATTGACCGCCTGCGGGCGCGTATTGCGCAGCTTGAGGAGGAGGTTCAAGCGGGGCGCGAAGCCGAAGAAATGCTTCGAGGCGTGTTTGCCACAGTGCCCGCCATCATCGTGCAGTACGACCGAGCGGGCCGCATCAAGAGCCTCAGCCGAATGCAACCCGGCTTCGACCGCGACAAAGTCATTGGCACGATGTTCTCCGACTATGTGCCCGCCAACCAGGTGGGCGTCATCAAGGGCGCGATGGACAGGGCCTGGAAAACGGGCCAACCGCAGCATTACGAGATCCAGGGAGACGGCCCCAATGGAGCGCCCGCTTACTATCAGAGCTACCTGGCGGCTGTGCGTGATAGGGACGGCGTCATGGGCATCATGTTGGTGGCCATTGATGTCACCGCGCAACGGTCGCAGGCGCTGGCGCTGAAGCAAAGCGAATCGATGTTGCAGTTGGCGCTTGAGGTCACGGGCATGGGCCTGTGGGTCCAAGACCTTGCAACCAAGGAAGTGACTTGGAATGACAACGCCCATCGCATCTTCGGGCACGCGCGGCCTCTTGATGCGGAAACCTATATAAACACCCTGGCTCATCCCGACGATCGCGCGCTCTTGCAACGTGAATATGACAAGACGCTTGAGGCTGGGCGCGTTTACACCCCTCCTCATCGCATTGTGCGCCCGGACGGCAGCGTCCGCTGGGTGGCCTCTGTGCGCCAAGTTGTAAGCGATGAACATGGTCGCCCCACCAACCTGATCGGCGGCACGCAAGACATCACCGAACAATACGAGAGCGAGCTGCGACAGCGACACGCTCAGCGCATGGAAGCCGTGGGCGAGCTAACCGCAGGCATCGCTCACAACTTCAACAACATGTTGGCCGCGATTGTTCCGGCGTTAGACCTTATGACACCCGCTTTGCCCCAAGGCTTGGCCCCTCTTGCGGACGGCGCCATGAAAGCCGCTTCTCGCGCCACGGCCATGGTTCGCCAATTGATGACTTTTGCAGGCAAGCGGATCGTGCCCGCCCAGCCCATCAAAGCATCTGAAGCGGTAAACCGCGCCCTGGCCATGTGCCAGACGCTGTTTGAGCAACAGATCATTTTGAAGGTGCACCAACACGAAGACCTTACCTTGTTCTTGGGGCCGTCTGACCTTGAGCAAGCTTTGGTGAATGTGCTGCTCAACGCCCGCGACGCTTTGTTGGATTCGCCACATCCTGAAAGGCGGATCGACATCCACATCGGGCGCTTTGAAGGTGAGCCTTCCGACGGGTACCGCGTGTGTGGCTCTCGAGGCGTGTACGGCCACATTGCCATCTCGGACACAGGCATGGGCATGACCGAAGACGTTCGTGTGCGCGTGTTCGAGCCGTTCTTCACCACCAAAGAAGTGGGCCGCGGCACCGGCTTGGGATTGGCAATGGCCTATGCGGTGGTCAATCAGGCTGGCGGGTGCGTCACCTGCCGATCGGGGCCGGGGCGCGGCACCACGTTCGAGCTGTTTTTGCCTCTCAGCAGCGCCCTTGTTGCCGCAGAGCCTACCGCCGTTCCGCTTGAGGTAAATCCAAAAAACACCAATCGCATCGTTCTGGTGGTGGAAGACGAGGACACCGTTGCGGCCGCAACGGTCACCGTCCTGCGGCAAAATGGTCTACAGGTTCACCACGCCAAGTCGCTTGATGAAGCCTTGCGACTTGCCGCGGCCCACCCTCAAACCGATCTGGTGATGTTAGACCGGTCCCTGCCCGGAGGGCCAGCCGACAAGATCGTGGCAGATCTGCGCCGGTTGTTGCCCCACGCGCGCATTGCGTTTTTCACTGGCCAAGACCTAAGTGAAACGGAGGCCCACCTTGTGGACGCGGTGTTGCTGAAGCCCTTGGCCGCCTCTGAGTTGCTGGCCTACGCGCACGCCCCACGCACAGTGCGCCATTAGACCCCGACGGCCATCAAAAAGAATGTTCACAGCGCATGCGTTTTGGGTTCACTTCGGCTAAATTGCCGGCTCTGCGCGACTGGCGATGGGGCCATTTTTCCGGCCCGAGGTGGTGAACCACCGGGAAGCGCAGGCGGCGTGTGGCCTTTGCCAATGCGTCGTATCAGCCGTTCGCCTGGGCAGCCCGCGCCATCGTGTGTTTCACGCCGGGTCTTCCGCCAAAGAAGGACTGCCACCATGTTCGACCGCAACCAATCCACAATTGCCGCCGTAGACCCTGAGATTTGGGCCGCAATTCAAAGTGAGAACAAGCGTCAGGAAGACCACATCGAGCTCATCGCCTCGGAAAACTATGCCTCGCCCGCTGTGATGGCCGCGCAAGGCACACAGCTTACGAACAAGTACGCAGAGGGGTATCCAGGCAAGCGCTACTACGGCGGCTGCGAAAACGTTGACGTTGTTGAACAGCTGGCCATCGACCGCCTCAAGCAGATCTTTGGCGCTGAACATGCCAACGTGCAGCCCAATTCAGGGTCGCAAGCCAACCAAGGCGTGTTCTTCGCCTTGCTTCAACCCGGCGACACCATCATGGGCATGAGCCTCGCCGAAGGCGGCCACTTGACCCACGGCATGCAGCTGAACATGAGCGGCAAGTGGTTCAAGGTTGTGAGCTACGGCTTGGATGCCAAAGAAGCCATTGATTACGATCAAATGGAACGCTTGGCGCACGAAAACAAACCGAAGTTGATCATTGCGGGCGCCTCCGCGTACAGCTTGCGCATCGACTTCGAGCGCTTTGCCAAGGTGGCCAAAGACGTGGGCGCCCATTTCATGGTGGACATGGCCCACTACGCCGGCCTCATTGCCGCCGGCGTTTACCCCAACCCCGTGCCTTATGCTGACGTGGTCACTTCAACCACGCACAAAAGCCTGCGTGGACCTCGTGGCGGCATCATTTTGATGAAAGAGCACGTGGCCAAACCCATCAACAGCGCGATCTTTCCTGGCATTCAAGGCGGCCCCTTGATGCACGTGATTGCCGCCAAGGCCGTGGCCTTCAAAGAAGCGTTGTCGCCCGAATTCAAAACCTACCAGCAACAAGTGGTGAAAAACGCCGCGGCGTTGGCCGACACGTTGACCGCACGCGGGCTGCGCATCGTGAGCGGCCGCACCGAATCGCACGTGATGCTGGTGGATCTGCGCCCCAAGAACCTCACCGGCAAAGAAGCCGAAGCGGTGCTGGGGAAAGCGCACATGACCTGCAACAAAAACGGCATTCCCAACGATCCGCAAAAGCCCATGGTTACGAGCGGCATCCGCTTGGGATCGCCAGCAATGACCACGCGCGGATTCAAAGAAGCGCAGGCCATTGCCACGGGCAACCTGATTGCTGATGTGCTGGACAATCCCCACGACGAAGCCAACTTGGCGCAGGTGCGAACCAAAGTGGCGGAACTAACCCGCAGCTTCCCCGTTTACGGATAGTTCAGCTTGCAAGGCTGGGGCGGCACAGTGGCAATGTGCCGCCTTGCCCTTTAGGTGGGCTCTGCTGTGAGCTCGCGAATCTTCTCCTCTACAAGATCCAACGAGATGGGCTTTACCAAATGCAAGTTAAAGCCCGCGGATGCCGCGCGCTGTTTGTCTGCCGACTGACCATAGCCCGTGAGCGCGATAAGCTTCAAGTTCGCCAAATCGGGCAAGGCGCGCAGCTGACGCGCCAATTCGTAGCCATCCATGACGGGCAAGCCAATGTCCAGAAGCGCGATGTCGGGGCGTTTTTCTTCTGCCACCAGCAAAGCCGATGGGCCATCCTCGGCCGCAAACACTTGGTGGCCGCTGAGCTCTAATGCCTCTTGCAGCAGTTCGCGCGCATCGGCGTTGTCGTCCACAATCAATATGCGCGCTCCCACCGTGGGACGCGAGTGGGGCGACGTTCTGGCCGCCGCCAAGGCCAGCCCTTCGGCAGGGGACAACCGGGGCAAGCTTATGCGGAACTCGCTGCCTTGGCCTGGCCCTTCGCTCAGCACTTCCGCATTGCCCCCGTGCATGGCTGTTAAGCTTTTGACGATGGCCAAACCCAGTCCCAAGCCGCCTGCCGAGCGGTCTATCTCCTGACGGCCCTGCGCGAACAGGTCGAACACATTGGGAAGCAGCTCGTGGTCGATGCCGATGCCATTGTCTTTCACGCGGATCAAGACCTTGTCGTCCATGGCTTCAACCAACATATGTATGCGGCCCCGCGGTGGGGTGTATTTTGCCGCGTTCGTCAGCAGGTTCGCCACCACTTGCGCAAGCCGAACGCTATCGCCATCTACGATTAATTGTGGCCCAACGGACGTTGTGAGCTCGTGTTGCTTGTGTTCAATAAGTGGGCTGGCCATTTCGATGGCCTTGGCCACCACATCGGCGATGTCCAGCGGCTCGCGGTGAAGATCCAGCTTGCCGCGGGTGATGCGTGAGACGTCCAACAGATCATCAACCAAACGAACCACGTGCCGCACTTGACGCTCAATCACGAGGCGTTCTTTTTGCGCCGTTTCCGCGCTGCGCATCTTCATGATTTGCAAGGCGGTTAGAATGGGCGCCAGCGGGTTGCGCAGTTCGTGCCCAAGCATGGCCAAAAATTCGTCCTTTGAACGGTTGGCCAGCTCTGCCTCCACCCGCGCTGCCTCCAGCTTCTGCTGTGACAATACCTGCTCTGTGACGTCCAAAGAGAACGTGACGAGGCGCTCAAAACGGCCTTCCGAATCTTTGAGCGGCTGAACCGTGAAATCGAAATAGCGGGTATGCGGATTTCCCGTGCCTGACCAATCGAAGGTGAATGGGAATCGCGTCAAACGAGCGGGTTGGCCGCTGTTCCACACTTCCTGCAGCAGGCTGAGGTCAGCGTCCGGCGACAACTCTTTCGGGGTTTTTCCGACTAGGTCGCGGCCCGGAAACATCATTTGGTAAGGCTCATTCACGAGCTCGAAGCGAAGCTCCGGACCGGCTTGGATGCTGATTGCGGCTGGGGCCGTCATCACAAGGCTACGCAGCATTTCGCTGTGCGCGCTGGCTTCAAGCCGGGCGTCAATCACAGTTTGGAACAGGCGGGCGTTGTCTACGACCACCGCCGCGCGATCTGCCAGCGCCATTGCCAGTTCAAGGTCGGCTTGATTGTGACGACGTCGAGACTCGGCCATGGCCAATGAAATCACACCGATGGTTTGCCCGCGCACGTTCAAAGGCACGGCCAAAAACGAGCAAAGCTGCAGCTGTTCGATCAGGGCCAAATGCTCGGCATCGAGCGCGGCCCTCGTCAGCATCTCGTGCGGAATGTCGGGAAAAATCTCGGACTTGCCCGTGCGTAGGACGTTCCATACACCCGAAGTCGCGTTGCGGTCTGCTGGATAGCGCTTCGCCAAGTCTTCTACGAACTTGATCTTTTGAGGATCAATGTGGGCCACCGCCACGCGCTTAAGATCGTCGCCTTCGAGGATGTCGATGCCGCACCAGTCGGCCACCTTTGGCACCGCAAGTCTAGCGACGGTCGTCAGAGTGTTGCGGTAATCGAGCGAGGAATTTAGTTCGTCTAAGGCCCGGGCGATGAAATCCCGCCGAAGCTCAGCCGCGCGGGGTTCGGAGACATCACGGAACACAAGGATCGTTCCAGCCAAGCGGCCGCTTTCGTCCAAAATGGGTGCTGCGCTATCGCCGATCGCCACTTCACCGCCCTGCCTGGTGATAAGGATGGTGGGGCCGGCAAGCCCCACAACGGTTCCCGCGGCAATCACCCTTTCCACAGGGTTTAAGGCCGGGCGACGGGTGTCCTCATCTACGATCCTAAACACCTGTTGCAAAGGCGCGCCCACGGCCTCTTGGCTTGTGTAACCGGTAAGCGCTTCGGCCGCCGGATTCATAAACGTGACGATTCCCTTCGGATCGGTGGCAATCACAGCGTCGCCCACACTTTTGAGCGCCATCGAGAACCACTCTTGGCTCATTCTTAGCGCTTCTTCTTTTTGCCGCGTCTCGAGAATGTCGTGAAACAAATTCATGGCGAAGGCGATCTCGCCGCGCGCGTTCTTAATCGGCTTGGCGCGAACGCGCGTCCAGCGTTCCCTTCCGGTGGCTTTGTGCCGATAGCGCATCACAAGCTCGCTAACCTGACCTGTCTCGAACACACGACGCCCGGGAAGCTGAGACAACTGAACCGGCTGCCCGCTTTCATCGAGGATGTCGAAGTCGGCTAGAACTTTGGCAAGGTTGGCGGCCAAAAAGGCCTGCACCGTATCGAAGCCAATCAATCGAGCGCCCTCCAGATTGGCGTACACAATGCGCCCACTGCGATCTTGGACGGTGATGCCATCATCAACACCGTCCAGCAGAGCGCTGAAGTCTGGAAGGGAGTCAGGATTCGACATGCCCGCTATACCCTAACACGCGGAAAGGCTTGAATCTGCTGACAAACTTACGCACCGAGCGATGTTTCGAGGCGGTAACATTTGTGGGGATCGGACCTGGTGGCTTCAGTTTGGCGGGGCCCAAGGCTTAGATCACGTCGTTTGGCGGCACATGCTTTGCTGGAGACGATGTCACCATGAAACGCAGTTATGGCAACGTAACAAACTGGGGCAATTTTGAGGAAGCACGACACGCAGTGTGGGCCCTCGCCGCCACGTTGATTGCAGCTATGGCGCTTACAGCGTTGGCACCTCACGACAAAGATCTGCGTGCCGTGGCCGTGGGATTGGGGGCGTTGGTCCTAGCCGTTCCCCTGTTGGTGCGCGCCTGGGGGCTGCCGCGGGCGGAGGCGAAAGCTACCCGCAAGCTTCGTTCCTAACAATGCAGCGTCCAGGCACTTTTGTTGCACTCGTTTGATTTGGAGGACGCAACAAACATGATGGTACAGGACCAACTAAATCGCATTCATGACCGAGTGCGCGAACACACCGCCGCGGTGGTAAACGACAAGCTAGACGCGAAAATGCGGGCTTCGATCGAAGATTGCATTTCCCAAGGGAAAGACGCTGTTAGCGCAAGGCTTCAGCGGCTGGAACAAGAGTGGGACATTGACCGCGCCCTGTTCGTAAAGTTCGCCGTGGTGGGCGGTGCCGCGTTTTTGGCGGGTATGTACCGATATTCCCACAGCGGCCCCATCCGAGGGCGGCGCAAGGGAATGCTTTATCTGCTGGGTTCCCAGTTAGGATTCTTGTTCCTGCACGGCACCGTGGGTTGGTGTCCACCCGTGCCGGTGTTTCGTCGCCTGGGGTTTCGCACGACAAAAGAAATCGAAACCGAGAAGGCCGTTCTGCGCCAGATTCTGGCGTCAGACGAGCTGCTTCCCGGCTTCGGTGCGTAGCCTCTGCGACGCTAACGTCTAGACTGTGTACAACATTCAGCAGAAACACTAGCCGCAACCTAGGGGAGGACAATTCGATAAATTCCCCCTGTAGACCGACCTACAATGACTCTTCCATTCCGAGAAATTATGGGATTCGCGAAGTGTCCGACAAAGTTGGCCTTGTGTTGGAAAGCCAGGCTTTCTTGAGCTGATATGTCGACACCCGACTCGACCATGTAGTCGCGTAGGACTTTGGTCGATTGAGAGGATTTTAGCCAAATGATCGCACGAACCAGGTTCTGTGTGTCGTACATGGCACCCACGATTTTTGAGGCATCATCACTCATGACATGGCCTGGGCCTCCGGTTGCCCCGGAATGCCCCCAGGAACCAAACAACCAAGGCAACGATCCAGGTGCGCGCGGAATGTCCACGGCTCGCCCGTTTGCAATTAATGCCAAAGCTGCGCCGTCCGACAACAGTGCAAGCGTCTGACTCCCGTCTGAGGAAAGCGCTATTGGCCGGCCGGCAGGATAGACCTCCGAGATGCCTGCGCTTGTCCATTTCTCTATCTTGCCGCTTCGCATGAACACAGCGGCTCTACCATCGGAACTCACAATAAAGGGTTCAGCGCCAGGGAAGTACCCCTCGTCTAAATCAAAGAGCTTGAGTCTTGTACCGTTGGCTCGCGTCCAACGATTGTATCCCCATATATTAGCGACACTATCGTAGCTGCGCCCGAAAACGTAATCGCCGGTGGCAGCGATTCCATCGGCCTCTGCCCGATTTTCAGGATCTACTGGAGACAAAGGGGACCCGATAGATCCATCCCAAACATTTACTCCGCCTCTTAGCCCATCCGAATCGAGCACATGACCGAAGGTATAGCGGCCGTCGTCTGAAATGCCGATAAGCTTGCCGAAGAAACCGAATTCGCTCGGCAAATCGAAGTTCTCACCCACGCCCGTCTTGATGGTCCATTTCGCAGCGCCTTCATGTGAGTATGCGACGAATGCAGACCCGTCGGTGTTGATGGCGCAAGGGAGGGCTTCAGTTGGAAAGCCCCTGATCCATTCAATTGATGGGCATTCGAGTCTGCACGACCCGTCGGCGCATTTGTTGAATCCTTCGTTGCAGCTGTAATCGCCGCACACGCCGTCTACGCAGCTAGGAGTTCCATTCGCCGGCGCCGGACAGGTGGACTCTACCGCCCAACCTGTTCCCAATGAATTACACTTTTCAACATCCGCACCGTTTGAAGCGCATCGTTTCGAGGTGTTGGGTGTGCAGGTCGGTTGCCCTTGATCAGAGCTGTCTGATGGCGTGCTGGCATCGCCACCCGGGGAAATTGACTCTGACGCCCCGTCCAGGTTGCCCCCGATGTTCCCAGCATCGCCTGAGGCGGAGCCGCCTGGTAGGCGGCGCTGCGAAGTACAAGATACCAAGCTGAAAAAAAAGAGACATGGGAACAACACGAGTTTCATGGTGACCTCAAGATTCCAACGCGCCCGGAGCAGTGCCCAGACATACTCCACGAAGGGATAGCCCACAAGTGCCAATTCGTACGACCTCGTCGGCTCGTTGGGGTATTGCCCTTCCTTCCTGCTTGATGGGGGGACGCGAAAGAGACTCAAGGCGATAGCAACGAGGATGCTGCCCGAAGCACCCCACGCCCGTGGCCTTCGCCCCACGCTGATCGCGACCATTGCGCTTACATCTTCGGCACAGATTCTACGTGTCTCTTCGACATTTGCTCATAGGCCCGCATTGCCGGAGGCGAAAAGCGGATGCTTCTCATGCCGGGTTCCCCCCGTTGCCGGTGATTTTCCGATGGGTCTTTCTTGTGACAAGGGGAGATCAAAGCTGAGAGGCCGTCTTGCACCATGTTGGTGCAAGACGAACCGCTTCCCAGGCTTGTTGGTGCGTCGCCTGGTCGCTCAGGGCTTGGGGACGGGGACGATGGCCACAGTTTGAGCTCCCGCGACCGTATTGATGGTGGCGCCGACCTTGGTGAGGGCGCCATCGTTGCCGATCTTGAGAACCACGAGTTTGCCTGCAGATTGGTCCGCGACGACAAGATATTGCCCCGTTGGGTCCATGCTGAAACCACGTGCTGTCCCAACCCCTTGCGCGCTTCCGGCGGCCGTTAAAACACCTGTGGTTTCATTCACTGAGAACCCGAACACACGCTGGGTTTTCCGGCCTCCCGCAAATACGAACTTGCCATTGGGCGTAACCATGATGTGGGATGCGTGGGTTTCGCCGGCCATGAGCGTAAGTTTATTGGGCATGTCGCCCGGAGTTAGCTTGCCTGTGTCGGCGTCGTACTTAAATGTGACCACGTTGGCTGGGGCCCCCCCTGCAGGTTCTTCGTTGAGCAAATAAGCCCATTTGCCTGTTGGGTGGAAGGCGATGTGGCGCGGATCGTCCGAAGCCACTGTGGCGGGATTATTGGGAGTAAGCTTGCCGGTCTCGGCATTGAAGCTGAACTGTGCAACCCAGTTGGCTTTTTCGCCGCGACAAGGCACAAAAACAAAATTGCCGGCCGGATCCGGCATTATTTGGTGCGAGGATTCACCACTGCTCTTGGTATCAACCGCTGAACCAATATCGCCATCGGCCTTGATCGGAAACACGCTGACGTTGCCGCCAGTGTAGTTCGAAACAAACAACCATTTGCCGCTGGGGTGGGTTGATACATGTACGGCCGCCGCTCCCATCGTTGGGTGCTTCGACTTTGCCGTGAGATTCCCGGTTCCGCTGGCGATCGAGAACGCTTGCACTTGCGCCGCACCATCGTTAACGGCGTACAAGGTTTTGCCATTAGGATGGTGAGCCAAGAACGAGGTGCCGGAGGCCGCCTGCTTGCCTAACGATGTAAGAGCGCCCGTTGCCAAATTGAAACTAAACCGCTCGATACCATTGCCCCCTACATAAACGAAGTAGTCAACTGCCGTGTTCATGCCCGCCATCCCTCCTGCCGCACCACCACCCTGACCGGCCGTGTTACCGGCCATGGCCATGCCACCGCTGCCCCCAGCGTTTCCAGCCGCGCCGCCCGAGCCATTTCCGCCCGAGCCACCATCGGAGCCACCGCCGCCCGAGCCGCCTTCATCACCACCTTCGCCGCCTTGCGGTTCGTCACCACCAGCGCCACCCTCACCGCCCCCGTTTCCTCCTTCACCGCCGTTGTCTTCATTCGACGTTCCATCGCTTTTACAGCTAAGCGAAACAGATGCCAGAAGCACCACCAGGGCAAATTTTGAAACCGCTTGTGTACGCATAGGTTGCATGACGGCAAGCTTTGCGCAATTGAGGCTCAACCGTCCACACCAAACGCACACAAGTCACATAAAAGCGCTGGCATATATAACTAAAATGCCATCCAGCTATACATCGTGTTCCTATCCAACTAAAAGCGCCCAGCGCAGCCGAGCCCTATCGCCGACGAAAAGGGGGCACAGCGCAATGCGATCCCCTGCGAGGACTCGTCCGTACTGCGAAGCAAGAAAAAATGCCCAAGGCGCCCAGCACACCTGCGCCACCAAGACCAATTGCCATGCCCAGACCGCGTGACTTTATAGTCCGATCCCACCCTTCACATTGATCGCCTCCCTCCACAATACCGCCACCTTTACCGCAACCGTTGTCGATCTGATTGAATTTCTCGACGGCCGCTTCGCGACCGAAATAGCTGACGAGTCCGTAGCCTAGGCCCAGCGCAGCGCCTCCAAACGCGCCCCAAGCCGCGTAACGTTGCCAACCACTGCCACCCGCGGGTCCCTGGTCGCCGGGAGCGTTTGCCTCCGAGATAATTTTTTCGTCGCCATTTTTCACCGCAGCAAGTGGGAGCTGGACTTCGCCACGCTCGTTTATCGTATCCAGCGCGATTGTGATTGCGTCAGATTCACCAAGGGTCAACGTACGAGATATCTGCTTCGGAGAATACCCATCAAGCGACACCGAAAATACATGGTTGCCCGGCAAAAGCCACAACGGGCCGAGATCAGCGGCGCGACCTACCAAATCTGCATCGACTTTTATCAACGCAGCAGCGGGCTCGATGGACAAGTCAACGCGGACAAGCTTCGCGCGGGCTTCATTGCGGGATGAGAACAAGGTTTTTTGATTCCGAGCAATCCAAGGGTCAGACTCCGCGGCGAGCGCCTCAGTCAAGTGCCTCTCTGCCTCCAACCATCGGCCTAAAGACTGCTCGCAAAGCCCTAATTGCGCCGCCGAGCGAGGGCTTCGGGCAAGGTCGTAAGCGCTCTGGAACTTTGTTAGAGCCTCGGCGTCACGCCCCTTATGCCTAAGTTCCACCCCCTGCCGAATCAACAGCTCGGCTGGATCAGCTGCGGCACGGGCAGAAGAAATCCCTAAACAGAAGGTGTAACTGAGAACGATTATGAATACGCGTTGCATTGCGAATGGGAAAAATCTACGTCACGCCCCCCATTATGGGAAGCGCAAATAGTTTTGCAAAGTTACCTATGCGCAATTAGCACCAAGGCCTCGGGGCGGGCCAACAAAGCGCCCATGACGCGCAAACTCGTTTCCGGATCTAACGCGGCCAATGATTCGTCAAACACACGCACGTCCACGCGTGCCAGCAGCGACCGCGCCACGAACACGCGGCTGCGCTCGCCGTGGGACAATTGCCAGCCCGAATCGCCCACCGTTTGCGACAAACCTGCGGGCATGCGATCGATGAGCGGCCCTAGGCCTAGCTCGCGGCACACGGCTTCGGCAGCTTGCAAATCTTCCAAGCGTGGTGGCCAGCGGCGGCCCAACACCAAATTGAAAAGCAAAGAAGCGGCAAAGATGTGATTCTCATGAAACTGCGGCACGCCGCCCGCGCGTTGACGCCAGCGCTCGGGCCCCACCGCGTGGTGATCGAAGCCGCCCAAAAGCAGCACCCCCGAGTTGGGCACACGCAGGCCCGACAAGATGGAACCCAAGGTGGATTTGCCGCCGCCGGAATCGCCTTCAAGCAGCACGCGGTCGCTGCGTTCGATGGCAAAGTTGCAATGCTTGAGCACCGGCTCGGGCCGGTTGTTGTAGCGAAACATGAGATCGCGGCCCACCAGCAATCCACGCCGCCCCACTGCGGCTTCATCGGGCGTAGCGGCCAGAACGTCGGCGGAGTCGGCGGATTCATGGGGGGCCGCTGCAAACAGGAATTTTAGCTTGTTCCACCCCACGTAAGCCGCACTCAATGCGGGGCTGGTTTCGGCGAGCCGGCGCAGTGCCCCCCATACGAGCAAAACCCCCGCAACCGCCGTGGCCAATGCACCCACGGAGGTGTTGCGATCTACGAAGGCAGGCAACAGGCCCACAAGCCCCAACACCAGCCACCCACGCGGCACGATCGCCAACACACGCGCGGTCGTGGCGTCTAACCATTGCCCCTGATCTTGATAGTCGCGCAAGCCTTGGTGCAAAAGCTCCAGGTGTCGCCCCTGGCTGTCCTGCGCCACCATGGTGCGATGGCCGCCCATCGCTTCAACAAGATCGTGCGTGGCGCGAAGCCGCGCATGGGTCCACCGCTGCAAGCGCCGCAGCCACGTGCGAAGCCACAGGGTGATCAGCATCAGCCACGTGATCAACAGAACAACATGCCAAAGCCCGCCCGCGCCCGCGATTAGCAAGGCCGCACCCAAAACCAAATCCAGCGCCACCCAGATCACGGAAGGGCCACCCGATCGCGCCAGCAGTTCCAGCGAATCGACCTCACGCACGGTGCCCAACATTTGCCCCACGCCGCGTGTGCGAACCTCTTCGGACGGCAACCGCAGCAAGCCTTCAACCAAACGCTCACGCAGCAGCCCTGAAAACAAAATCACGCTTTTGGCCAAGGCTCCCGCCGCCCGCGCGCGCACCGCCACCATCGTGACCAGCAGCAGGCCAAACGCAAGCAACCGCCCGGTTTCCAAACGCCCCTGCAAAGCCCCCTGCCCCACCAAAGCCCACGCCGCGGCAAACAGCGCCACTTGCGCCACAAAACCAATCAAGCCCTGCACCAATAAGCGTTGCAAACCCAAGCCGCGCGCCCGCTGCCAAAGCCCAAAGCTGGCGGGCTCAAGCAGCCAAGCTTCGCTGCGCAAGCCACCCCCCACCGCCGCGCTCATCGCCCGCGCCGCGGCCAGCGCTTGGGTTTCGCCTAGGCCCAGGCGATCCACAGCGCCGCCGTCGTCGCCGTAAAACAACACGCGCTCCACGCTGCCAACTGGCACTTGGCGCACCCCCTGTGGCGTGAGCATGTAAACGTGCTGATCGGCTCGCCCCACAGGACCCAGCACCACAACGTAGGCTGTAGATTCGTCGTTGTTTTCATCGTCCGCGGGCATGCGCGCTAGCAACGCGCTGGCATCCGGCAAAAGTTCATGAAGCCCACAGGCCGAGCGATGGGGCGGCTCCAAGCTGAGCCGCAAGCGGCTGGCCCCTGATTGCAGCCACCGCTCAAGCGGCGCGCCTGGTTTCACGTCGGAAGCCGGATTGGCCAGCGGTCGCGTAAATTCGTCCGCTTGCAGACGCTTGCCAACCGCGCTCAAGGCCGTTCCCAATTGGGCTTGCGCCCACACCAGATCCGAAGCCAAGGCCACGCTCACGCAGCCCCCTCTTCACGGCGGCCCTCGTCGCAAACCAGCTCTCCATTTTGCAGCCGCCACCGGCGCCAAATGGGCTCATCGAACTTGGCCTGCAGTGCCGTTTCCACCGCCAAGAATTTCGCAAACAGTGAGCCTTCGGTGCGCGCCATAGCGGCGGGCGCGCCATCTTCCGCGATGCGCCCCGCTTGCACCAACAAAACCCGATCAAACAGCAAGGCGTCGCTGACATCGTGGGTGGCGCACAAGAAGGTGGCGTGTTTCCAGCGCTCGCGGGCCCGCGCCAGCAAGCGCTGACGGCGTGGTTTTTCCAAGCCGCGAAACGCTTCATCAAACAACACCAAGCGCACATCCTGCCGTTGCATGTTGCGCCCTAACCGCACCCGTTGCCCTTCGCCGCCCGAAAGCAAACCCCCGCCTTCGCCCAAGGAAGATTCCAGCCCCGTGGGCAAGCGGGCCAGCACTTCGTCAAGCTCGGCCTCTTCGATGGCTGCGCCCACGGACACATCGGGATTCGAGGCCCCGTAGCGCAGGTTTTCCAGCAGCGATTGATTCCACAAAGCAATCGCCGGATCTACCCACACCGTATGCTGGCGAAGCGCCGTCAGAGCGGCGAAATTCAGCGGCTGACCGTCGATCAGGATCTGTCCCTGCACCGATTCGTGCCAGCCCAAGATCAAGCCCAGCAAGCTGCTTTTGCCACTGCCTGAAGCGCCCACGAGCGCTACCTGGCTGCCCGCCGGGATATGCAGATCATCCAACGACAAAACTTCATGACCGCCCGCTTGCACCCGCACATCGCGGAAGCTCAGCGCCACCCCTTGCGACACGGGCGCCTGAAAAGGTTCGCCTTGGGTTGCCATCTCTTTGGCTTGCAGCGGTTCCAGCAACCGGCCCACAAGATTTTTCTGCCGCGGAATCTGCTGCAGCAAAAACGCAAACTCTTGCCCCAGCGCAGGCAACGACAACGTCCAGTACACCAACAAAAGCGCCCACCCCGAACCCTGCGCGCCAAACAAATGATCAAACAACAACCCAAGCGCAAGCCCGTACCCCAACAGTGTGACCACGGCCTCCGCGCGCACGGCGTAGCGGGCCGCTTGCCAGGCGGCGCGGGCCCAATCCACCAGCCGTGCGGCGTGTTCGCGTTGCAAAGCGGTTTCGCCCGCGTGCGCGCGCACCGCCTGCAATCCTAGCAAGGCATCAAGATAAAACACCGACAACGCCCCCGCTTGCGCGCGCATGCGCATGTCGCGCTCTTCGTGGCCCGGTTGCAACAGCAGCGGCAAACCCACCAACACCGCCAACAACACAACCGCCCAGCCCGCGCCTTGCGGGTGCAACCAAATCACACCCAGCGTGGTGGCCACAAGTTCGCAGAACACGCGCACAATTTGGCCAACGTAAAATGGCAACGCCCGCAACTGATGAATTTGATGCGCCCGGGTGGCCATATCGGAGATCGGGCGGCTTTGAAAATACGCGTCTTGAAACACCGGCAGCTTGTTCACAAACGCCCGCCGCAAGCCGCCCTCCAAGCGCCGCCCCAACGCCGCCAGCCCCACCGCCGTGGGCCATTCGATGAGCAGCAGCGCCACCGCGAACACAGCCACCAACGCCAAGGCCGCAAACCTATCGGTGAACAGCGGCAACCGGCGCGACAGATCAAAGAAGCCGCGAAACAACAACGCTTCCACCAGCGCCCCCGCGGCCGCCGCCACCATGCCAAGCGTGAGCAGCAGCGGCAGCAAACGGCCACCACCGCGAAGCAAGCGCCACAGAATGTGGCGAGGATGTTCATCGGGGGTGCTCAGCGCGCGCGCCGCCCCCGGGGCCTGCGCATCGCTCACGTTCGCTTCGCTGCCGGTGATGGACTTGCGCCCTTCAATGGC
>JBBSJE010000015.1:0-49272 GCA_038257535.1 Polyangia bacterium | reverse complement strand
GTGGGTTGTGGCCTTATCAATCATCGGCTCTGCCTGCACGGGCACGGTGGGCGGCACGGCCGAAGGGCCTGACGATGAACCAGGCTCGCCTTCGACCGGGGGACGCGGGGGTGGTGGAGGTGAGGGGGGCAATCAGCCTCCGGTTTTTGCCGGAAACACAGGCTTCACGTGCGACCAAGCGACAGCGTCCAGCGGTCCGCCGCGTGTGTGGCGGCTCAATGCCCTTCAGTATACAAACACCGTGGGCGCCTTTGTGGTCGGTGCCTTGCCAGCATCACCCAACCAGCTCAAAGCCGCAGCCGTAGAGGCGCCGTTTGGTCAGGTGGACCGCGCCCATATGTTCTCGACGCAAGCCGCGGCGTACGGGATCGTCGACAACGATCTCAGCCAAGTGCTGGACGCGTCGCGCGCCGTGGCCGACCTTGTTGTAAAGCAGCTTGAGGCGCAAAAAGCTTTGTGCGTGAGCGACGGCTACGCCGCCTGCGTGAAGTCGGTCGTTGAAACCCGGGGACCCATCTTGTTTCATCGACCGTTGCAGCCCGACGAGATCGACCACTACACCGCATTGGCGATCAACAACCGCCAACAGCTCGGCGAAACACGCGCCTTGACGCTGGCGTTGCGGGCCTTGCTCTCTGCACCACAATTTCTCTTCCGCAGTGAACTCGGCGAGGCGCCAACGGACGGTGACAAACGTGCCCTCACGCCTTTCGAGCTTGCCACAGCACTTTCGTATTCGTTGACCGATGGCCCGCCCGATCAAGAGGTATGGGACGCCGCCGTTTCCGGCGCGATCTCAGATCGTGAGGAGTTGGCAAAGCATGCGAAAAGGCTTCTGGGCAACCTGCAATCGGACAAGTTGGCGCGCTTCTTTTTCGAGTGGCTTGGGTATGAAGGCGTTTTGCAAGTGGCCAAAGACGAAAAATCGTTTCCCAAACATGACAACGAGCTGCTGCTGGACGATGCGCGGCGCTTTGTGGGTGAGTTGTTGTCGGCCCACGCTGAAGACGGATTCCTCACAAACCTTTTGACCACGTCAAAGGCCGTGGTGCGCGGCAAAACCGCGTGGTCGTACGGCCTTGAAAACGAGCTTGCCTCTGATGCGACCCCTGCGATGATCGATCTGCCACCCAATCAGCGGTCGGGCTTGCTCACGCATCCTGCTTTGCTGGTGGCAGGGTCTCATGCGGACGCCACCGACCCCGTGCGCCGCGGGCTATTCGTTCGCGAGCGTCTGTTGTGCGACGTGGTTCCGCGCGCCGAGATCGGCACCATTCCCCCCTTGCCCGACTTGGGGCCCAACGCCACGGTTCGAGACCGGCTAAAGATTCATCTTGAGGGCTCAGGATGCAAAGCTTGTCACACGCTCATGGATCCCATCGGTCTGGGATTGGAAAGCTACGACCACTTGGGAAGGCACCGCACCATGGACGCCGGCAAGCCCGTTGACAACACAGGTCACTTGGAAGGCGCAGGCGATGATGTGGACGGCCCATTTCACGGAGCGCTTGAGCTAGGCGAAAAGCTTGCAAAGTCCAGCCGCGTGCAAGCGTGTCTCAGTCAACAAGCGTTCCGATTCTTCCTTGGACGACCTGAGGCCGAGCACGATGGTTGCACGCTTGCCAGCGTTCACAACGCATTTGGAGAGGCCCAAGACTTTAAGGGGCTTTTGCTTGCCCTGCTCACCTCAGATGCTTTCCGCTTTCGTCGCTCGGCGCCCTAACCCCACAGCCAGGTTTTCATATGTTCAACACACGCAGACATTTCATTCGTCGCATGGGCTTGGGCGCTGGGGCCACTCTGTTGGCACCATTGGCCAATCGGTGGATTGCGGAGGCGCAGGGAGCCGTACTCCCTCAAAAAAGGGTTGTGTTCTTTCTGTTCAGCAATGGCTTTAGCCCCGCTGCCACCTTCACCCCAAAGGAGATCGCCCCAGGAAAAGTTGAGCGCGACTGGACAGCGGTGGAGACAAAAGACTTCACCTTACCTGCCTTCGCCCAACCCGTGGCCCACCTTCGCGATAAGATGCTGTTTGTCGACGGGTTGGCAAACCGCTGCGGCGGGCAACATTCGGGCTATTTCGGATCGTTGTCGGGCCATCTGCCCCCACAATTTGACGAGAAAGGCGCGGTGGCGCCTGCCATCACCATCGATCAGCACATTGCCAAATCACTCGGCCAAACCACGCCGAAAACGTCGGTGCTTTTTGGCGTAAACAAGTATGCAGACAGGAGCATCTCGTCGGTTTTTGCAGCTGGCCCCAAGCAGCCGATCGCTCAAATCACAAACCCGGCGCTCTTGTATAAGGACCTATTTGGCGGTGCGGTGCTTGGGCAAGACCGCACCCAACAAGAGTTAGCGAAACTCGAAACCTCAGCGCTTTTGGGTTCAATCAACCACGACATCAAACGCATGCGCGCCAGTTTGGCCGGGCCCGAAAAGGAAAAGCTCGATCAACATTTAAGCGCGCTCGAGGCCTTCAAGGCCCGTCAGGACAACGTGAAGATTGTGGACTGCACCGCACCCGTTGTCCCTCCTGCGCTGCTGGATGAAAAGGCAGAGATCGGGCACATGGAAGACCGTCTCGAGGCCATGATGGACATGGGCACTGTGGCGCTTGCGTGTGGCATGACCAACGTGCTGGGAATTGCCGCAAACACCGGAAATTCCCATGTGTATTGGCACGGCATGAGCCGCAACGGCAACGTGGCCAACGCCGGACATGGCACCCAGGATGAATATGCGGCCGCGATGCAGACTTACCACCATTTCTTTCTGGGACTGTTGGCCAAAATGATAGCGAAGCTTTCCCTAGTGAAAGACGGAGACAAGTCCGTATGGGACAACACGGTCATTGTGTACATGAGCTGCAATGGCGAAGCCCACCACTCGCGCAAGCAGCGGTGGCCTTTGTTGCTGATAGGAGACGCCGGAGGCGCGTTAAAGGCGGACGGACGCTTTTTGCGATATGCCCCAGGGCAACGCGCGCTCGTGGATCTGTATTCATCGGTGGCCACAGCTGTAGGCGTGCCCACCGATGACTTTGGCAAGGGCGGCGTCGAAGCCGTGAAGGGCCCGCTAAGCGAAGTTTTGAAAAGCTAGCGCCTCACGAGTTTCCCTGAGCTTTGAGCACTAGCATCGTTCGTTCCGTGTCATTGATCTTGCGCTCAAGCGTGGCCAGGATTTGCTCGAAGCTATGAACCTCCCGCGCCAGCTCCTCGAAGCTTTCCTTACGCGCATCTTGCATTAACCCGCGAGCCCCTTGCCGCGCCTGCTCGATGCGGTCTTTGAGCGTTTGCATGGGCGCCGCCACATCCACTTCCAGCGACGCCGATTCCATGCTGGTGGACAAATGTTGCGCCACTTGCGTAAGCGCCGCCGCCTCGGCGCCCAGGTCGCGAAACCGGGCGCGCAGCGTTTCGTGCTGTTCGTGCCGCTGTTGCAGAAGCTCTGCCCGCGCCCGCAGCCTGTCAATGGGCGCCTGCTGAGACATCTGGGCGCTTTGCAGCGAGCGCACCAAAGCTTGCGCCTTTTGTTCGATCAGACCCACGGCCGCTGTGGCCTCTTGAATCGCCGCGGCCGTACGCTCGATCTCCTTTTGGCCTCCAATCTGGCCGCGACAAGCCGCATCCACAAGCTTGCCAAAGCGCTTGAGTTCGTCGTCAAGCTGCTGGGCCGCGGTCAACAGCGGTTCGACTTTGGGGGTATCGCTCATGGCGGCAGTCTTTCATGCGCTGGCCACAATGTCATGCGGGTGGGGAAAAGTGTTCTAAGGAAAAGTGGCTCCCACCTGGCCTGGCCCGCGGCCATGCAATAGCTTTGCGGCCCGATGCAGGAAGCCCACCCCTTTGCGCCCGAAGCCTCACGATCTGTGGTGCCGCGCTTGTTTGGGCTGGCGTGGGCCTACAAGGGCGATTGCCTGTTGGCCCTGTGTATCCAAACCCTCCTGGTGTGCCTGACCATCGCCGGCCTGGGGATATCGGGCTTGGCCATTGACGTGATTCGGCACGCTGTTGATGTGCACGCGCCGGCGCCGCGGTGGCCCGGAGGCCTGAGGCTGCCTTCCACGTGGTCGAACGTGCGATTGATCTTCACGGCCGGTTTTGTGGTACTGGGGATTGCCATCTTGCGGGCTTTGTTGTCGTTCTTCTATGGCACCACCACCGGCCGGTTGGTGCAAGGCAAGGTGGTACCCGCGTTGCGCGAAAGCGTTTACGCAAAACTGCAACGCATGAGCTTTCGCTTTTTCGACGCCACAGCCTCAGGCGCCATCATTAACCGGGTCACCGGCGATGTTCAAAACGTTCGCGCGTTTGTGGATCAGGTTCTGCTTCAAGGCCTGGCCTTGGCCTTGGGCTTAACACTTTCAGTCTCCTATATGGCCAAAACACACCTTGGGCTAACACTGGCTTGTGTGGCGTCAGCGCCCTTGTTGGCCCTAACCTCGTTGCGGTTCTCAAGCCAGGCCAAACCCGCCTACGAGCGCTCACGCGAGCTTTTGGACCGCCTGGTCACGGTGGTGGCCGAAAGCATCGCCGGGATCGCGGTGGTTAAAGGCTTTGCCCGCGAAAGCGAGCGCAAGCGGGTTTTTGAAGACCAAAGCCACACGCTGCGGGCGCATCAGCAGCATCTGTTCAAGCGCGTGTCCACGTTCTCGCCCACGGTAGACTTTCTGTCGCAGATAAACCTCGTGGTGCTGCTTGCCTATGGAGGTCATCTCGTAATGACCCAGAAGGTGACACTGGGTGACGCCATTGTGTTTGCAGGCCTGCTACAGCAATACGCAGCCTCGGTGGCCAATGTGGCGAACATCGTAAATTCCCTACAACTAAGCTTGATCAGCGCCCGCCGCGTGTTTGAAATCTTGGACGCGCCTGTTGGCGTGCCCACCGTAGCCAACGGCTTGCAGCCCAAACCGTTTGCACCGCAGATCGAACTGCGCGATGTAGAATTTTCCTACGACGTTTCAGGCATCGCCTTGCGTCGCCTTGATTTGAAGGTGGCGGCCGGTAGCACCGTGGTTTTGTTTGGCGAAACCGGCAGCGGCAAGAGCACACTCTTGGCCTTGCTGCCGCGATTCTACGATGCCACCCGTGGCCAAGTGATCATCAGCGGCTTTGATGTTCGCGATTTTGACCTTGGCTTCCTACGCGGGCGCATTGGCTTCATGTTTCAGGAAAGCACGCTCTTTAGCACCACCATTGCCGACAACATTGCGTTTGGAGCTCCCTCCGCATCGCAAGCCGAAATCGAGGACGCCGCGAAGTTGGTCGCCGCGCACGACTTCGTGTCACGGATGCCAGGCGGATACGAAAGCAACCTTGACGAAGGTGGACGCAACCTATCGGGCGGCGAACGCCAACGCTTGGCGCTGGCCCGAGCGTTGTTGCCGAACCCCCAGATATTGCTGCTAGACGATCCCACGGCCGCGCTCGACAACGCCACCGAGGCCCAGGTGATGCAGGCCTTGATGCGAGCCAAGCAAGGCCGCACCACGCTAATCGCCACACATCGTCTACCGCTATGCCAAATCGCTGATGAAATTGTGATTTTGGAACGGGGGGAGATCGTAGAAAAGGGCACGCATGCAGCGCTGTCCGTAAGCGATGGCCCTTATGCGCGTGCTTTGCGCGCCCACCTGGCCCCCACGCCAGCAAGTCCCAGCCAGCAAGGACGCGCATGAGCCGCCGCCCGTTTCGCATCGTCCGGCCGCGTGAACCGCGCGAAGCGCCCAGGCAGCCTTTGAACACAGCGTTGCTGGGCCGCATGTGGCGCTTGACCATTCCCTACGCGCGCCAACGCAATGTTTTGTTCGTTCTTACTTTTGTACGGGCCATGCAATTGCCCTTGTTGGCTTGGACCGTGGGCAAGATCTTGTCGGGTCCCATCGCCGCGCGAGATCCCCGTGGCGCTTTGTGGGGCGTGGCGGGCTTTGCTGGCTTGCTGCTCATCACCGAATTGTGCTTTGCCGCCCGCATACGTTACGCGCTGCAATTGGGCGAAGACATCGTGCAGGACCTGCGGCGCCAGGTGCATCACCATGTGCTTTCGATGCCCATGAGCTTCTTCTCCAAGATGCCCCTGGGGCGGCTGCTTTCACGCGCAACTTCGGATGTGGAAACGATTCGTTTGGGCATACAAGACGCCGTCTTCATCGGCGTGGTGCAAGTGGGATCCATGATGGTGGCAGCGGTGATGATGCTTTGGCAGGATCCCGTATTGTTCGCTGTGGTCGCGGTATTGCTTCCCGTGCTGTGGTTTCTGATTCGTTACTTCCATGGCCGCCTGTTCGAGGCTCACACCGCTATGCACGAAAGCTTCTCCCGCGTTACCGCCACCTTGGCCGAAACCGTTGGTGGCGTTCGCGCCATCCAAGGCTTCGGGCGCGAAAAGGCTGCTGAAGAGGCGTTTCGCGAACTGATTCACGACCACGCGCGCTTTAACCTGCAAGTTGCGGAACAGAACGCCGTGTTTGCCCCCGTGGCGGAACTCAATGGTCAATTGTTCTTGGCTTTGCTGGTGGTGGTGGGTGGCTATCGAGCGTTGACTGGGCAAACCGACCTGGGTCCGCTGGTGCATTTTTTCTTTCTGGCCGGCATCTTCTTCAACCCCATTCCGGTTTTGGCTGCGCAATACAACCAGGCCCTGGCGGCCATGGCTGGCGCCGAACGCGTGTTTCGCTTGCTGGACACACCTCGTGAATGGGAAGACGCGCCCAACGCGCGCCTTCTGCAGGTAGCGGAAGGAAAGGTGGAACTTCGACACGTCAACTTTGCCTACGATCCCCATGTGCCCGTGCTGTCGGATGTGTCTTTCGTGGCCGAGCCCGGCCAAACTGTGGCGATTGTGGGGCAAACCGGGGGCGGCAAAAGCACGATTTTGGCGCTGATCGCCAAACTGTATCTGCCCACCTCGGGGCAAGTGTTGGTTGACGGTCAAGATTTGGCCGATGTCACGCGGCAGTCGCTGCGACGGCAAATGGGCCTGGTTCAGCAAACCAACTTCTTGTGGACAGGCACAGTGCTGCAGAACATTCGTTATGGCAAACCTGAGGCAACCGACCAAGACATCCTGAACGCCGCTGAAGCGCTGGGGGTACGCGATCTCATTGAAGCGCTCCCGCAAGGCTTCGCCACGCAGGTGGGAGAACGCGGCGCTAGCCTCTCGCTTGGCCAGCGACAAATCGTGTGTTTCGCGCGCGCCATGCTGGCCGATCCCAAAATTCTACTTCTGGACGAAGCCACCAGCGCCATCGACACCGTCACCGAAGCGCGCCTGCAAGCGGCGCTTCGCAAGCTGCTGCAAGGACGTACCAGTTTTGTTGTGGCCCATCGGCTTTCCACTGTGCGCCACGCCGATCAAGTGCTTGTGGTGGATGGCGGCCGCGTGGTGGATAGGGGAACCTTTGTCAGCTTGGCGGCGCGTCCGGGCGTGTTCTCCGAGTTGGCGCAGCAGGCGCTGCAATCTTAATCGCGGGCTGAGGTCACCACAGGCTGGCGCTTGCCGGTCATGGTCGCCAAGATCAACGACCATAGACACAGAACCAAGTTCTGCAAGGGCAATTGCAATCCCAAGGGCAAGGCGTAGATGGCCGCCACCGTGGGAATCCAAACACCCCAATTGGCAAGCAGCATTGGCAGCGCCGTGGTTTGGAAAAATTGGTGACCCAGGGCCTGCCGCACCCTGGGCAATGAAAAATCTTCGTCCATCCATAGGTAGGCCAGAGCCAAGGAGGGAACCGCCCACAAAGGTCCATACAGAAGCTGATCGATCGCCACTTTGCACAAGATCGTGGACGCGTTGGCTTGGCTGCCAAAGCTGCGTGCGAGCCATTCATACAGCAAGTTCACTTCAGCGCCCTTCAGCCCCCAAAACGCTGTTAGGAACAACATTTTCAAAGGCACCACCCGAGGACGGCGGCCAGGGTCCCGAATCACAAGCCGCGTTAGCAAAACCGGGATTACGCCACCCCACAACGCCGTAGACACAACGGCAAAGCCGTAGCCCCAGCTCTGTTTGAAGGCCGCCAAGCTCTCAAGCGCGGGCCGCGCACCCCCAGGCAGGTAGTAAGCGGCCACAACCAGAGTCGCCACCAGCCATAGCAGCAAACCCGGGCGTAGATTCGCCCGCGCGGCGCGCAGACCCTGGGCAATTGCCGAACGCATCAACATGCCAGCGCATGGTAACTTACAAGCGCCCTATGCGCATTTTGCTGCTCACACCGCCCATGATTCAATTGAACACGCCCTACCCGGCTACGGCGTATCTCACGGGCTTTCTTCGACATCAGCGCGAAGTTGCCGACGTGACAGTAACGCAAGCCGACCCCGCGCTTGCTTTGTTCCTGCGCGTCTTCAGTCGCCAGGGCTTGACGGCCGTGCTAACGCAACTGCAACGCCAAGCCGCTTCCGATCCGCCGTCGCCCTCTGTCAGTTTCTTCTTGCAACACGCGCAGCGCTACATCGACACGGTGGACGCTGCCATTCGGTTTTTGCAGGGGCGCGACCCCAGTTTGGCTTTGCGCATAGGGGGGCGCGCCTTTCTGCCGGAGGGCCCCCGGTTTGGAACGCTCAATGGCGACGGCGACGACGATCCCCTGGCGTGGGCGTTTGGAACGCTTGGAACCTTCGACCAAGCCAAACATCTTGCCAGCTTGTATGTCGATGACTTGGCCGATGTCATTCGCATGGGCATCGATCCAAAATTCGAGCTGTCGCGCTACGCCGAATCCCTGGCGGACAGCACGCCCACCTTTGATCCCTTGCAACAGGCATTGGAGGGCCCCGCCACGTTGATAGACGGTTGGCTCGACGAGATCGCGCGCGAGCTCATTTTGGAGCACAAGCCAGAGCTGTTGGGTCTAACCGCCCCGTTTCCTGGAAATGTGTATGGCGCTTTTCGCATCGCCCGGGTTGCGAAGACGCAGTTGCCCCAACTGCGGGTGGCGTTGGGGGGCGGCTACGTGAACACAGAACTGCGCGAGCTTCGTGATCCCCGCGTGTTCGACTACGTTGATTACATCACCCTTGATGATGGTGAACGGCCCATGTTGGCGCTGATCGCCCATTTGCAGGCCACACAATCCCCTCGCCCGCCGCTGTTTCGCACCTTCGAGCGCGAAGCGGGCAAAGTGGTGCTGCGAACCAACGCGCAGATGCACGACATTCCTCACCGCGATACAGGCACCCCCACCTACGACGGTCTGCCGCTTTCTCAGTATGTATCGCTGTTCGAGATGCTGAACCCAATGCACCGGCTATGGTCGGACGGCCGTTGGAACAAGCTAACGGTGGCCCACGGATGCTATTGGAAAAAGTGCAGTTTCTGCGACATTTCGCTCGATTACATTGGCCGATACGATGCTGCCAGTGCCGATGTCTTGGTAGACCGCATCGAAGCGCTGGTGAACGAAACCGGCCAAACCGGCTTTCACTTTGTTGACGAGGCTGCCCCGCCCGCAGGTTTGCGCGCGCTGGCCCAGCGGCTGCTTGACCGCCACGTTGTGATTACGTGGTGGGGAAACATCCGCTTTGAGAAAACCTTCACGCCCGATCTTGTTGACCTCTTGGCGCGCTCAGGCTGCGTGGCCGTAAGCGGTGGGCTTGAGGTGGCTTCGGATCGGCTGCTAAAACTCATGCACAAGGGTGTTACAGTGGAACAAGTCGCGCGGGTCACGCGCGCGTTCACGGACGCCGGCGTGATGGTTCACGCGTATTTGATGTACGGCTTTCCAAGCCAAACCGAACAAGAAACCATCGATTCGCTTGAGCGTGTGCGCCAGCTGTTTGAGGAAGGGTGCATTCAATCGGCGTATTGGCACCGCTTGGCCGCCACGGCTCACAGCCCCATTGGCCTGCAACCTGAAATCTTTGGCATTAAACTGCGCCCACAGCCCGATGTCAGTTTTGCGCGCAACGAACTGGCGTTTGAAGATCCCACAGGCACCGATCACGACTTCTTGGGCCACGGGCTGCGCAAGGCTTTGTACAACTACATGCACGGGCTGGGTTTTGACGCCGACATTCGCTCTTGGTTTCGCGAGCCTTCTGGCCAAAGGGGGCGCCGCGTGCCGGCCCCCAAGGTGCCCAAGGAACTCATTCGCACCGCCTTGGCAGGTTAAGCCTGGACTTGGCGACCTCAGGCCAAAACCAAGCCACAATCGGCGCACGACTGATCTTCAAGCAATGGTCCCACGTGTCCACATGCGGGGCATGGCGGATCTTGCGCTTCGATAAGTGGTCCCAGCGGCGCGGCCTGCGACTCGAACCACGCCCGAGCTTGTGGCGCAATTTCAGATTCCTGCGCCAATAAGCCCACCCAATCTTGCTTCAGAACGCCTGCGATGCGCGGCAAATCGTCTTGCCGGGCCAGCAACAACACTTTCGGGCTGCAGCCGCTTTTGCAATGATCGTCACGCCCCAGGCTGGAGGGAATGCCCAGGTCACAAAGCTTGGACCGCAGGCGTTTGGCGTCCGCCAAGGGCAACTGCAAACACGGCAACACCGCTTCCGCTTCGTCAATTAGAGTGTCGGCTTCAGCGGAGCTAATCGGGGTGATTTCAGGCTCACTCATGGATGCAACATCATGCCCGAGGCTGGCCGCGGAAGGCAAGCTGGCCGCTAGGGGCAGGTGTTTAGCGCGTCGATCCACGCGCTCAGTAGCGCAACCCCCTGCCCATCTACCACGGGGCTGCCAATGGCTGGCATGCGCACGTTGGCCACCGTTGTTTTCATGCGCACCACCAACATAGATTGCGCCGCAGAGCCCGGCTTCACAAGCAACACGCCAGGGATGCCGAATTCCCCTCGCACCGGCGGTTGATTGATGAGGCCTGCCTGCAACAAAGGAACTTGGTAGCGAAGGTCGATGGTGGGCAACTCGCCGTCGCTCTGCAGCCCATTGGGGCGGTGGCAATGGCTGCAGTTGCTGTGCAAATACGCGCGCGCCCGTTGATCTAAAGTGCCACCGGCCAGCAGCGGGTTGGCATAGCGGGCAAGCGTTTCAGGATTGCCCAACGGCCGCTCGAACAGCCCGAGGTGATCAAGCGTTGCCAGTTGATTGGCACGTCGCTGCCCCGGATAAACGAAGTCGCCGTTAAGTTGCCCCACCTCAAGGCCCAAGCTGTGTCCAGCGGCGGCTGTGTTTGCCCACCTGCAGCGTCTTGTCCCTGCTGGTCACGTTTGTCGGAACAACCGTAGACCAATACACAAGCGCCCACACAAAGGGCGCCCACAACTTGAAACCTTGAAACCGCAGCGAGCATTGGCATGTACTTCACACGACAATCCGTCTGCGGCAGGTAAAAAGTTACCACCCTTCGGCCACGAATCGCCGTGCTTAAGATCACAGCCGGTTTGCCTATAGCGAAGCGCACTCAGGCCACACTCAAACGCGAAGAAACCGCACCTGAAACTTAGCCCCTGGTTGTGGATTTACGTGGTGGGGGCTTTGCGGCGCAACAGCGCCCATGACCCCTGGGCGAAGCACAAACGCCAGGTGTGGCGCCGCTTCGATCACGTAATCAATACGGCCTTCCAAAACCACGATCTGTCCCCACGTATCCGCGCGCAGCTGATGGCTCAAGCGCAGCCCTTGGGGCACTGTGTTTTCATCAAACACGGCAGTTTCCTTGTACACGCAAGCCTTGGGCGGCAACCGAGGCATGCGGCATAACGCACATTTTAAGCTTGAACCAAGCATTGTTTGGCGCCCTGACTCAGACATCACCCATTCCGCATTTTGAAACGGCGGTTTGTGGCGAATGTGTTGCGTATGACCGCAGGCCAAACGGGCAATCCACGCGCCGGGCCCTTCTTCATGGTCGCCTGCAAAGCCAACGATGGGCACGCAAGGTTCAAGCGCCAGCCGCCATGACAATTCGGACAACGTATGTGCATCCAGAGCCGCTTCAAGATGGGGAAACCAGTGTTGCTCTTCAAAGCGCACATGCGTTTCAAGCCGCGCAGCCAGGGCCTCAGCTTGAGCAATGAAATCTTCGGGAAGCAAACCATCCACCATCGCGCGAAGCGCCGCGTGGTCAGCAAGAATCGTCTCCACGTCAGCCCGTAAGGGCGCGCCTAGACCATACGACAGCGGCACCAATTCCCTTTCCTCCACGGCAAAATGCGGCTCAATGTCTGCGCGCCACTGCGCCCGCACAGCGCCGATTTCTACGGCGTTGGTCTCGACACCCAGAGTGCTGGTCGCGTGTTTGCGCAGGGTGCGAACCAAGACCAAGGCATGATGGTGCTCTCGCGACAGCCCCTGCAGGCCGGGATGTCGTTTCATGATGCAAGCCAAGCACGGAATCGGGCTTGTGCAACGAGAACAGCCAGCGCTCAGCGGAGCCAAAAGCCTACGCAGCCCCAATTTCATGCGCTTTTGTGGGGCGTAAGAAAAATTCCCAGTTTTCGTGACACAACGCCGAGAAACCCCAAACATTTCATACTATTACGCGATTTCTGGGGACCAAAACTTCCATTTCAGCTTGGCGTCCTCGCCACCGCCTGAATGCATTTTCCCGTGAAGGGGGGTTGCAAGAATCCAGGGATGCCTGAAAGATGCAAGGGGTTGGCGTGGGAACGTATGGGCGGGGTGGTCGACGGAAGGCGGGGGAAGACAGTCGGGTAGCCGTCATCGGGATCGGCGGAGCATCTGAACGAATACAACAACGAGATCCCTGAGACGGAACGAGACATGGGTAAGAGACTGTTCGTAGGCAATTTGTCCTTTGATGTAAACGAAGCTGAACTGCGCGACTTGTTCGCTGAATCGGGCACCGTGGCTGATTGCAAGCTTGTCACCGATCGCGACACCGGCCGCCCACGCGGATTCGGCTTTGTTGAGATGTCCACAGAGGCCGAAGCCAACGAAGCCATCAACAACCTCAATGGCCGCGATTACCAGGGCCGCACCTTGAAGGTCAACGAAGCGCAAGAGCGCACCGGTGGCGGTGGCGGCGGCGGCGGTCGTGGATACGGTGGCGGTGGCGGTGGTTACGGCGGCGGCGGTGGCGGTCGTGGCGGTGGCGGCGGTGGTGGTGGTTACGGCGGCGGTGGCCGCGGTGGCGGTGGCGGTGGCGGTGGCCGTGGTGGTGGTGGTGGCGGCGGTCGCTGGTAGGCGCGCCCCGCTTCACGCACAAACAAAACCCTCAAGGACACGTTCCTTGGGGGTTTTGTGTTTCGAAATGGCGGCTGCGCCGAATCGCTTAGGGCAGCTCTCCTAGCGCAACCACACGCACTCTGGCGCTCGATGACGACGCGGTGGTGGCCCATGTGGCAAATCCCTTGTGGTCGGCGGCGACAGCGGCGCGCACAGCCACGAATCCCTCGTCCTTTGCAGCAACGCGATGGCTCCACGCAGCGCCGTCGCTTGAAGTGGCATGGTGGAGCGAAATGCCATCCACGTCGATGCGAGGCCACACGGCGTGAAGGCGCCCCATGGCATCCTGCACGAGATGCGCTTGCGCCAGCTCACCGTTGCCGCTAGGCAAAGCCACGCCCGGCGCGAAGGTTTCGCCATTCCATCGCCGCACCTGCAGCGTTGTGTCTGCGGCTTGGCCCATGAGAAACAAGCCACTTACACCTGAGGCCAAGTGCATGCGATCCCCGTAGCCGATGTCCAAGGGCGCAGACCAGGTCGCCTCGTCGTTGGGGTCTCCCATCAGATGCCTGCGCATCTGCGCTTGCCCCGTGGCATTGGCGTAAACGACCACGGGCCGCGTTTGTTCCAGCAGCGCCACAGCCCCGGAGTACGGGTGCGTGGTCGACAACATCGCCTGTGTCATCAGCGCCTGTGGCGCCGCTAGTGACACACGTTGGTAAGCAAGGCCGGGCGTGTGGGCGTGAGTCACCAACGACACGGTGCCATCGGCGCCCAAAACGGCCGCAGAAAAGGGCGTGGTGCCCACCTGCTGGCCCGGGCCAAACGTGACGCCGCCGTCGTTCGACGTATAAAGAAAAACGGCATCAAAGCGACCGTCAGTGAGGCCATAGCGATATGACAACACATGCACAACGTTGTTGGCCACGATGACAAAGGGTCGCGACAAGCTGGTGCCAAGAGTTTCGATCGTTGTGTTGACCGCGCAAGTGGCGGCGCCGCGAGGTAGCCGACAGAAGTTTAAACTCGTAACGTTGCTTTCAGGGCCCACCCACGCGACGTAGCCCGTGCCAACCGGATCGACAGTCACTGTGGCGGCATAGCCAGAACCGATGTTGATCACAGGGGGCGCAGCGGCCGCGCTGTCAAAGTCGAGGCCGCCGTCAATCACCCCGCCGGCATCGGGCAAACGACGATTTTCATCGTGTTCACACGCCAGACCCGTAAGCGCCAAAAAACCAAACCACGCCGCAAACTTACCAAAGCCACCCAGAGTCATGGAGGCCGTTTATAGCACGGATCCCTAAGCACGTGTGGTGGGGCGGCGGCTAGAAATAAAACCGCACACCCAGCGCAGATTCAACGTCGAAGCCAAGACCCGGCACAACGTAGAACGAAGGCGCGATCTCGAGGTAGACCTCCAAAAACGAGGGGCGTTGGAAGGTGAGATCCAAACCTACCGGCATGCGGACGGCCGCCGCGACACTTCCTCGGCCATCGTCCACGTAGCGGTCACGATCAAGAAACCACAGGCGTCCGCCGACGCCAATGTGCCAGTCCAGCGTGACTTTGTCGTGGATGAGGTTTTCCTGCCAAAGGTAATCGGCGTGCAATCCGAGATTGTCGTAGCCATCACCGCAATACTCGTAGCGGCGACCATTCCAGCACCGGCCGTGACCGTAACGTGTAAAGCCCACGCCAAAGTCAATCGCCTGCCCCGCTCCGACGAAAAGCTTACCAACGAGGCTGGTGGGCGATCCCACAGCGAAGCCCAACCCAAACGTACGTTGATTCCCCACCTCGGTGGCGTGAGCTTGGTTTATAGACACGAACCCAAAGACCAAGGCCGATAGGCCTAGCAGATATAGTTTTTTCACGGCAAGACAGTAACGACTCAAGTGGCGAAAAGACGCAAGAATTTTGTAGCATGACACCCAGCGCGATGGGTGCAGCGCTCGGATTGCCCCGCCGATCGTGCGACAATGGCGGCGCCTCGCGGTGAGCGCCTAGCCTCGGACAGGAACCTACATGACAACAACAACCGATGCCCTTGTTGGAAAAGTTCTTCAGCAGCGTTACCGCGTGATCGAACGGCTGGCGGAGGGCGCAATGGGCGTTGTGTATCGGGGTGAACGACTGACATTGCAACGACCTGTGGCTATCAAGTTCCTTCATCCTGCGGTGGCACAACAGCCCAATCTTCGAAAGCGTTTTGAAGTCGAAGCGCGCGCCATGGGGCGGCTGTCGCACCCCAACTGCGTCTCGGTCATCGATTTTGGCGTCGAGGAGGTGCCTTACGTCGTCATGGATTTCGTTGAAGGAAAAAGCTTGAGAGACGTGCTTTCGGAAGCCGGCCTCAGCCGCGACCGCGCTTTGGGTGTGGCTCGGCAGCTCCTCACCGCACTGGTGCACGCACACGCGCAAGGCATCATTCATCGCGACATCAAACCCGAAAACATGATCCTCCAGCAAAGCGCTGGGCTTGAGGACCATGTGCGCGTGCTCGATTTCGGGATGGCACGGATCGCGAACGCCACGGAGGGGCTCACCGTCGGCATGGTGTTGGGAACGCCCAATTACATGGCCCCCGAGCAAGCCCAGGAGGGCGAAATCGATGCGCGTGCCGACCTCTACTCCACCGCCATCGTGATGTTCGAGATGCTCGCCAAGCGACAACCCTTTGCGGCCGATTCTGTGGGTGAAGTGCTGCGGCGCCAATTGGTGATGCCCGCACCTCGCTTGCGACAGGTGATTCCCAATGCAGGCATTTCTCAAGCGCTGGAAAGCGTGGTGCTCAAAGCCCTGGAAAAGGCGCCCAAGGATCGGTTTGCCTCGGCTCAAGCCATGTTGGACGCGCTTGAACAAGTTCCAGAGCTGCAGGGCAAGGCCTCCGTGGCCGCCGTGATGGCCGTGGCGCCTACGCAAATGGTTCGAGGGCTTCCTCCTCCGCCTTTCGGGGCCAAATCGCCCCCCGCGCCCCAGGCCGCGGATCCCACGCAATGGGACCCTAGCTTGGCAGACCGCGTGTCCCGTGAGGTGCAGAAGCCGCAGCCTGAGCCGGCCGCTTACCCCACCATGGTGCTGGCGGATCTCGAGGACGCCCCCAAGCCATGGCAGCGCGCCTTCTTGTTCGTCAGCGCGGCGGCTTCGCGCGCGGTGACGTTCGCAAAAGCAGTGCCAACTCGTCGCCGCTACGGCGTGGCTGCAGCGGGAGCCATGCTTATCGTGCTCGTGGTGGTCTGGCTGAACAAAGGGGCGTCGCCGCCTCCCGAGCCGTCAGCCGCCATCGTCCCCGCCAAAATCGACACAAGGAAACGATCGGCCGAAAAGCCCCTCCCAAAACAGCCCGTTGCCAAAACAGTTGAACCAGAATCGGAGGCAGCGCCACAAGCGGCATCAGAATCACCAGAACGGCCAAACACCTCGGAGCGAAAAGCTCGCAGCGAGCGGCGTTCGGCCCCTTTAAAAAAAGCCTCTTCGGCCCAGCGGTGGGGAACCCGCTGGGAAAAGTAGCGAGCGTCGATTACGAGGCGGCCGTGGGCCTGATGTGCCCCCGCTTATGGCCTCCCTCGCCGGGCTTGTAAAGGGTGCCTTCAGGTGCGATGGGAGCGATGTTGTGTTGCTGCTTGTGGGCGTAGGTGGAAAACATCTTGTCGCCCAGCCTAGCGGTAAACTTGGCAGCGGCCGTGTTCACCTTCGCCGCAAAACCCACTTTCACAGATCGGGTTCGGCTTTCGGCAGCATCAACAATTGCCTCGGCCACCTGATTGGGATCGAGCTGAGGCTGTGGCAATTTGGGTTCCGACATCATGTAATTTCGCGCGTGCTGGGGAAACGGCGTGTTGACGGCGGATGGTTGAATCAGGGTTATGGTCACCGGAGCTTTGTCCACTTCTTCCAGCTCAACGCGAAGCGCGTCTGTGAAGCCCTTAACGGCATGCTTCGAGGCGGAATACATGCCTTGCAGCGGAATCACAGCGTCGGAGACTTCGCTGCCAACGTTGATCAATGTGCCTTTGGACATCTTCAAATGCGGCAGCGCAACCAAAGAGCCATTTACCACGCCCCAGAAATTGATGTCGAACAACCGGCGGCTGTCCTCTTCGTGGACCTCATCGAGTCTTCCGTAGATAGATAAACCTGCGTTATTGATCCACGTGTCAATGCGACCGAACTGGGCAATGGCTGTGGTGGCGATGCGTTCAACGTCGCTGCGAACAGACACGTCTGCAATCACATACACTGCCTCGCCGCCGGCGGCGTTGATCCTCCGCGCCACGTCCTGCAACGTCTTCTCGCTGCGGGCAGCCAGCACCAAACGCGCGCCCCGCCGAGCGGCAGCATCAGCAACGGCCAGACCGATCCCGCTGGACGCGCCTGTAATAACAACAACTTGTTGATCGAGCGATTTCTGAGGTTTTCCCATGTGATCCTCCGGATAGTTGATATTGCAACAGATGTGCCGGCGACTACAGGACCTGAGGCCCTCCCCCGACGAGCATCCACGCTTCCCCCGCCCTCCCTCCAGCGCTATGCTTTGGGTCCTATGACCACTGACATTGTTTCCCCCAAAACGGCGCTCGAACGACTTCGCAATGGCAACATACGGTTCGCCAGCGACACTCGTAGCGTGGCCTCGCTGGTAACGCAGCTCAAACGCAGCGAACACGCGGCAAGCCAAAGTCCCTTCGCAACTATCTTGACCTGCTCAGATTCGCGCGTGCCCGCCGAGATGATCTTTGATCAAGGAATCGGCGATTTGTTTGTCATTCGCGTAGCTGGCAATGTGGTGGCTCCGTCCTTGATCGGAAGCGTCGAGTTTGCCGCGGCCACCTTTTCTACCCGGCTGGCTGTGGTGATGGGCCACTCGTCTTGTGGCGCCGTGAAAGCGACCATCGATGTGCTCCGCAACGCCACCATCTTGCCCAGCGACAACATTCGCGACATCGTGGATCGCATCCGGCCGGCTGCAAAAACTGTGATTGAAACGAGTGGGACAAAAACAGATGCGGAGGTTTTGCACCACGCCGTCAGAGCGAATGTGCGCACGTCAGCAGATCATTTGCGCCATGGAAGCCGCATCTTGGAAGACATGGTCCGCACCGGCCAAGTGGCGGTGGTTGGCGCGGAATACGATCTCAGCACCGGTTTGGTGGATTTCTTCGATTTGCCCGAAGGTTGGGACGCATTAACCTAAAGGCCAAGGGCCTCGTCACGGGCGTGCCTGGCGCTTTTTCTCCCGCAGCATAAACAAGTAGAGGCTTTCCACCTTCTGCCGCGCCCACGGGGTGCGGCGGAGGAACTTCAAGCTTGAGTTCACGCTGGGGTCGTCGGTAAAGCAGCGAATGTTGATTTGCTGCCCGAGCTCCTGCCAACCAAAGTGTTGGACCAGCTCGGTGATGATCTGTTCCAACGTGATCCCATGTAGAGGGTTGTTTGCTTGGCTCGTTGTCATCGCGCATGCAGATTAACAGAGGCCATTGGCCCCGTCTCTGTGCACAGCTACTGGGTTAAACTGCGCTTGCTTTGGCGATCTGCCTCCAAAACTTCTTCGCGTAGGTCGCTGTCTTGCAGTGTCGCCTCGATTTGTTCGAGGATGCGGGCGGTGAAGGCTTTCAAATCTTCGGGCTTGCGCGAGGTGATGAGAAAGCCATCGCTCACCACTTCCTGGTCAACCCAGATGGCGCCGGCGTTCAAAAGATCTGTGCGCACAGATGGCCAAGACGTGAGCACCCGCCCCTTCACCTCAGCGGCTTCGATGAGGAGTTGCGGACCATGGCAAACCGCCGCCACCGTCTTTCCCGATTCGCAAAAATCGTGCACAAACGCCACGGTAGGCGCGTGCGTGCGTAGGTGATCAGGAGAATGGCCCCCCGGGATCACCAGCGCGGCGTACTCCTGCACGCTGTGGTCGGACACCGCGTCGTCAATTGTCACGGTTTCGTGACCACGTTTCCCCGTCACGCGCTGATGTTTCTCCTCGCCCAGCACCTGCACGTCGTGGCCGGCCTGTTTCAGGGCGTCGTAGGGCACGCGAAATTCCGAATCCTCAAACTCATCACCCAGCAACATTGCGACTTTCGCCATGAGAGCCTCCTTGCATGAACTTGGAGTGCAAGCGCAAGGCCAGGCACCGTTTGGCCCGCCCGACTACGACCCGACGGGGGCGTTCAAAGCGTCCTTAAGACCCGACGCGCGTTGCACCCGGCGAGCAACGGCGGCCTCCAGTATTTCTGGTGCCCCATAGATGTCGACGTTAAGGCGCGCGCGCGTGATGGCCGTATAAATCAGTTCGCGCGTCAGCACGGGTGACACTACCTCCGGCAGCAACAACGCCACATGGTCAAATTCGGAGCCCTGGCTTTTGTGCACGGTCATGGCAAACACCGTTTCATGCGGGGGCAGCCGCGCGGGGGCAATCGCACGGGTTTTCGAGTCCCCGGTCGCCGCAAAATGCGCCAGGGGCGCGCCCGTCACGGGGTGGTCGCAGATCACGCCCACATCACCGTTGAACAGATCCAGATCCGGATCGTTGGCGGTGATCAAAATCGGCCGCCCGTCGTACCAAAGGCTTCGAGGCTCGATCACGTTGTGAGCGGCTAGCAGCGATTCCATTTGCGCGTTGATCCGCTCGGCGCCCGCCGGGCCTCTGCGGTGGGCGCACAAAATTTTAAACCGCGCCAGGGCGTCAAGCCTCCGATCTGGCGACAAGCTGCGCAGGTTGGCCAAAGCCGACAACGCAGAATTCTCAAGCTGGCCATCCAAGCCTTGGGCCGCCGATGCATGCAAAGCCACATTGCCCTGACCTAAGGACAAAGTTACAGCCAATTTTCCATCCCCGGCTTTCACGGCGCGCGCCAAAGCCCCAATTCCGCTTTGCTCATCATAGCGACGGCTACGCGACAAATGAATGCAGCCGTCGGCAAGTCCCGGCGCTTGCGAAGACACGCGCGGGGCGTGCACACCCACAGCTTGCAGAGCCTGCGCCATGGGCGCCGACACCCCCTGGCTTTGGTCGCTGTAAATGTCTGCCAAGATCGAACCAGCTTCAACCGAGGCCAATTGATCTTTGTCGCCGAGCAAGATCAGACGCGCGTGAGGAGACACGGCTTCGGCCAGCTTTGTCATCAGCGCCAGATCCACCATAGACGCCTCATCAACCAACACCACATCCGCAGGCAGTGGGCTTTGCGGGCCATGGCGAAAACGGGTGGGCGTTTGCGGTTGGTACCCCAGCGCGCGGTGAATGGTAGAAGCGGCCGTCAACACCGTTTCCCGCACGCGTTCGCTGCAAGCGAGCTGCGTGACGGCCGCGGTAAGCGACTCAACCAAGCGTTGCGCCGCCTTGCCGGTGGGCGCCAACGCCTTCACCCGCAGCGGCATGTTCGTGGCGGCCAAGGCTTGCTCCTGCAGCAGCGCCAAGATGCGCGCCACGGTAAAGGTTTTTCCGGTGCCGGGGCCACCCGAGATAATGCTGAACCTGCGCAACACGGCCACCGCGGCGGCATGCCGTTGCTCTTGTTCATCGTCTCCTGCGGCGAACAAGCGCTGCAATCCCTCACCCAAAAGGGGAAGATCGGGCGCTTCCATCACGGCGGCGCGCAGGGCAAGCGCATCCACCAGCCGCTGCTGATAGCGGGCATATCGGTAAAGGTACAAGCGGCCTTCGGAATCCAGCACCAGCGGCTTGGGCTCCCTGTCGTCTAAAGTTTGCGCCACCAGGGGGCTGGCTTTGAGTGCGTCCTCCCAGGTGGTCCAAGCAGGCAAGCGTGGCGTCTGCGTGGCTGCGTCTTCGGGCGCCACCAACGTAGTGCCGCCCGCTTGCCGCAAGTCCACGCACACGTGCCCCTGTTGCACCGCCCGGCTCGCCAGCGCCGCCGCCAGCAAAACTTCATCGGCGGTACCGGGAACCAGGCGCCCTAGGGTGCGCGCCAAATGCAAGTCAATAGGTGCAAACACGCCTTGAGGGGCCCATCGCTCGAAGCCTTTCATGCGGTGGCCTTGCTGGTGCAAAACAGCGCCTCAAGCGCCGCCATGCGTACCCAAGGGGGACGATGGAAGAACACGCCGGAATCGCCGTGCTCGAGCCCGCCCATGCCGCGCAAGAACAGATAGAACACGCCACCGAAATGGCTCTCATAGCTGTAGGAGGGCACCGTTCGCGACAAATGCCGGTGCAGAGCCAACGCGTACAGATGCGACTGCAAGAAGTAGTGGCCCTGCCCCATCGCGGCTTCCAGCTGCGGCGTGCCGTAATTTACCCACGCGCGGCCCAAGTGATTGGTTTTGTAATCCGCCAAATAGAACCTGCCGTTGCGATGGAACACCAGGTCCACGAAGCCTTTTACAAAGCCCTGCAACTGTCCAAGCTGCAATTGCGCCACCCGCTTGGGATAACTTCGCTCCACGTCGGTTTTTGCGCCCAACGCAAAGGCCTGCGACAGCCGCTCCTGCAAATGCCCCTCTTGCAAATGCCCCTCTTGATCGGAAAGCGACAACGGCAAAGCAAACTCGAGTTCAGGCAATCGGTCGTGGCTTGCGAGATCGCGAAGGCAAAAGCTGTCACCGTGCGCTTGCAGCGGCGTACCCAGAACATCAACCAACGCGGAGGGCACCAGCTGGTCCCATGGGACGCTCGGGTAACGATAGAGATCCAATTGCGCTTTCACCGCCGGGCCCAACTGGCCCGCACTGGCCGCGAAATCGGCCACTTCAAGCAGCTCATGAAAAAAGTTTCCCGCTTTGGCGCCGCGAGGAAAATCTGCCAGTGGAACGTGCGTGGCGCGATCGAAGTCCGTTGGCACCAACGAAGTCGATTCGTCGCGATCGCGCGCCATCACGTCAACCTCATGGCCCAGCACCATGGCCTTCGCGGCCGAGGAGGTCATTGCCGAGAAACTTGTGGTGCGCTGCCACCGCTGCACGCGGGCTTGCACCACGCGCGCCCCCGGCAACGGGGCCGCTTTTTCATCAGTCACATACCTTTGCCCTGGCTCATCGATCGCCACCCGGCAGCCGACAGCGCCGGGGGCGCGCGCCTGCCAGGCTTCAATGGGAGCCCGCAACTGCGTCTGGTCCAAACGTCCCAAACTACCAAACTGGCCTTCTTTGGATCGGTCGCGTTGGTGCAGCGGAAACAGCAGCCAGGCCAACGCGGTTTCTTTGATGCCCTCACGGTACCCCCAAACCACGGTGCAGCGGTGGCGGGCGCGGGTGAGCGCCACATAAAGCAGGCGCACGTTTTCTGCCAGCGCTTCCCAGCTCGCCTTATCGAGATGCGAGGCCAATTGCGACGATCCCAAGTCAAGTGCGCCGCGGCCATCTTCATCGTGAAACCGCACCACCGTTCTGTCGTTCTTCATCAACAAGAAGTCGTGGCATACGTAAGGGCAGTACACGATGGGGTATTCAAGCCCCTTGGCGCGGTGGACGGTTGTTAGCTTCACAGCGGCTTCGTCGCTCTCCAAACGAATTTGCGCTTCATCGGGCGCCACACCGCCCTCGGCGTTGCGGGGACCTTGGCCGAGCCATTGCAAAACCCCCGCGGGCCCCAGGTGCCCCTCACGCGCGGCTCGATGAATCAGCTCCATAAGGTGCAGCAGGTTTGTGATTTTGCGTTCGCCGTCCAAGTAACCCAGCAGTCGCGGCCCGACGTTTTCGTGCTCGAACCAGCCACGAAACGCCTGCACAAAACCTTGCTCAACCCAGATCTGGTGCCACAACCGAAACCGCTCTGACCAGCTTGACCATAGCGCGGCGTCCTCCTCCATCTGAACCAACGCAGAGGCCGAGACACCCATCAGTCGTGTGGCCAAAGCCTGCCGCATGGCCGCCGCGTTGGTGGGCTCGGCCATGGCGGTCAGCACAATCATCAGTTCGCGGGCTTCGTCGGCGTCAAGCACGCTGGTGTCGCCTAACAACACCGCCGGAATCTGGAGCGCACGCAGCGCCGCCTGCACCGAAGCCGCTTGTTTATTGGTGCGTGCTAGCACCGCCACATCAGCCGGTCGCACCCGTTGGCCATCAAGCCGCACGTCACCGCTCAACACGCGCGCGATGTCCGCGGCCACCCACTGCGCCACGCTTTCGTCGCCCAGCCCCATCTGATCGGGCATCAAGGCAACGTCCAAGGGAGGCAACGTTTGCCCGGCCGCGTTCTGCACAACATCTTCGGCGCCGGGGCGCGCCTGCACAGGCGCGAAGTGAATGCCGTTAAGCACGAAAGGGCGAGGCACCGCTTCATTGGGCGCAAACAGGCCGTTGACGGCCGCAACCAAAAGCGGATCCGATCGCCAATTGGTGCCCATGGTGTGATGTTGAGTGCCCGGCACCTCAACGGCCTCAAGATAGGCGTTCACATCTGCACCACGGAAGCCGTAGATGGCTTGCTTCGGATCGCCAATCAAGAACAAAGGCGCCTGGGCGTTGGCAAACAAAACCTCGAAAATGGAAAACTGCACGGGATCGGTGTCTTGGAATTCATCGATCAGGGCAGCCTTGTATTGCTGGCGCACAACCTGCACAAGATGTCCAGCGGCAGGGCCCATGAGGGCATCGCGCAGGCGCAATAACAAATCATCAAAGGTGATGGTGCCCGTGGCTTGCTTGAGCTTCGGCAGCGCCGTGCGCAGGTAGTCCACAAAGCGCAGGCGGGCCGCCACCACCGTTTGCGCGCCGGCCTTTTCCACACTTCGCACCAAGTCCAGCATGCGCTCCAGGGTGTCGAAAACGGCATGCGCAGGCACCTCATCGTTCAACGTGCGCGTGCGCAAGGCCGCGGGCACAAGCGCCTGCAAACCATTGCTGGCTTTGGCGGGCATACCGCCGTCGGCCAGCAGCTGCTCGATGTCATCTGACCAACGCGCCAGATCGTTTTTGCGAACGGGGCGCGAAAACGCATAACCTAGCAGCAGCTTTTCAATCTCAGCGCGTTTCCAACGCAACCTCAGCGCCGCCATCGCTAGGGACCACAGCGCCTCGCGGTTCTCGTCCGCCGGTGGAAACACTTTGGCATCCGGCCCGCGAAACACCTTGTCGGCAAGGCCGCGCCACTGCGCGAGATCGGTGGCAGACACAATGGCTTGCGCGTCGGCGAAAGGTTGTGCTGCCAAGTCACGCGAATGAAAATCAAACACCGCCTCGTCACGCAGCGGTCGCGCATCGGCCGTCAATTGTGTCTCGAAGGGCAGTCCGCTTTCCAGCGCGGCTTCTTGCAAAATTCGATGACAGAATCCGTGAATTGTGGAGATGGGCGCTTCATCCACTTCTTCAAGCGCCAACTCCAGCCATTGCCGCGCCAATTTCGCCTGCGCAGGTTGACTGGCGGCATAGCGGGCAAGGTCTGAATCGGGAAGCGCGGCGCCCAATTCAACCATAAGGAACGCTTCCCAGGCCTCCCGCAGCCGGCGGCGCACCCGATCCCGAAGCTCAGCGGTGGCCGCTTCGGTGAAGGTGACAACCAAGATGTCTTTGATGCGCAGACGGCGTTCCACCACCAAACGCACCACCAATGTCGTGATGGCATAGGTTTTCCCGGTGCCCGCGCTGGCGTCCACCACATTGCGGCCCTCCAGCGCCACCTTGAACGCATCGAAACCCAAACGACCACTCATGGGTCTACTCATGGGTCTTGCCCTTGCGCCTGCTGATGCGCCAGCAAAGGCTGTAGCAGCGTGCGTGCCAATTCATCAAAACTGGGTCCCTGCGTGACCAACGACGAAAAGGGAGGGCCTTCATCGCCCAGCACACGGCGCCAATGCAGCTTGTGCTTCGCTACCTCGATGAAGGCCTTTTGCGCACGGGTGATGGGATCGGACCGGTCGCGCCCCGAGCCGGGGCGAACGAACGCCAAAGCGGCCTCAGGCAAAAATCGCAGGGGCGCCGCTTGGCCCACGCGGAACAGATCTACAAACTGGCGCAGCTGCTTTTCAGGTTCTGGGACGGGATTCCAACACAAGGTTTCCGCAACGCCATTGGCTTCCCGCCCTACAAACGTGCTGCGCATCGCCACACCCTTGGGCTGCAGCCAACACAACAGCAAATGCCGCAACCAAACGGCCACCTGCTGGCGCGCGCGCAGCTGACCGAACTGGTGTTGCAACAAGCCGTCTTCGAACAGCTGGTCCAGTGTGCCCACCAGCCGAACCCCGGGGGCAAGCGCTTGATCAAAATGCATCGCGGGGCGAGGATTTTGTCGCAAGGGGCGCACCACGCGGGAGATGCCTTCGGCTTGCTCCATCAGCGCCTCAAGGCACACTTGCCCCAGGCTTCCAAGCGGCAGCAAGCCTGTGGCCCGAACCAAAGCCGCCGCACGCGAAGCTGATTGCGGGGCGCCTGCGCACAAGGCATGGACCAACAGCGATCCCGCCTCGTGCCGACTTAACGGATCAAGCTGCGTGGGCTCGCGGCTGGGCATGTCTTCGCCCGATTCGCGAAAACTCACACGCACACGTCGTTGCAGGAAAAAGGCGAGCGGATCGCGCCAAAACTGTTCTAGATCGCGCAGCGATATTTCCAGGTCGGGGGGTGAGGGCGGCAACGCGCGTTCGATGAAGGCAGGCGCCGGCTGCAAAAGCGTTTGGGTTTGCGCAACGGCTTGAAAGTTCGAGGCGTAACTCCAAAGACGGGCGTCCGCGCCATTGAAATAGCGACGCGAAAACCCCTGCAGCGGATGTCGCACCAGCACGCGCGCCATGGCCGCCTCACGACGCTGACCCAACAAGGTGTCTTCGCCGCCATGCAACGCCAACGCGTCGTAAAGCTCATTCAGCAAAACCGACGGCGGGCGAACCGCGTTGTCTCGCACACTTTGGCCAGTGTACGTCACGATCAGCCGCTCACGGGCCGCACACAAAGTCTCCAAGAACAAATAGCGATCATCTAGCCGACGATCCCGGTCGCCCGGTTGGGGCCCTGCGGGACCGCGCGCCACAAGGTCGAATTCAATGCCGCGGTAGGCGCGCGGAAACACGCCGTCGTTCATGCCCACAAGACAAACCACGCGAAACGGAATCGAGCGCATGGGCACCATGGCACAAAATGTAACGCCGCCTGCAAGGAAGCCGCGCTCAGGCAAGGCGTTTTCCACGCGCTCTTGCAGCCAGGAACGCACCACCCCCAGGTCCACGTCGTCATCAAACCCAGCGGCGGCCGCGTCGGCTTCAAGTTGGGCCAAAGCCTGGCGAAGGTGCTGGTGTTCCCAATCGGTGGCTTCGCTCAGCCCTACGAGATCTTCCAAGAACGAAAGCAGATCTTGTCGCCACAAGGGCAAACGCCGCGGTTGCCGCAAACCCCGCAGGTGATCGAAAAGGCGCTCAAGAAAATCAATGAACACACCTAAGTCGGCCGCGCTTTTGCCTTCAATCTCATCGTAAGGCATCACGCCCGCAAAACTTGATTCGCCCTCGGCGGGCATCGCGTAGCCCAAGAGCAAACGGTTGAACCCAAAACGCCAGGTGTTTTGAATGTCGGCGGGTTGGTCGTGTTCCGCGCGGTGGGTGGCGTCGATGCCCCACCGGATGCCCGATTCCACCACCCACGATGTGAATCTATCCAGGTCGGACGCGGCCAACCCTAAGTGACGTTCCACCGCCCGTGCGGTAAGCAGGTCAACCACCGAGGGGGCCGTTAAACGCGATCCGATGAGATCAAGGGCGCGAAAAAATGCGTCGATGACGGGGCTATCAACGCGCAACTTTCGATCGGCGATGCGAAACGGAATGTACGTGGGTGATGTGGGCTGTTCAGAAAACACCGCTTCAACGAAAGGCGCGTACGTGTCAACGTCCGCCATCATCACCACCACTTCGTGGGGCAACACGGGATCGTGTTTGCGGGTTAGCAGTGCCAGAAGTTGATCTTTGAGAACCTCCACTTCCCGCATCGGGCTGTGGCAAGCGTGAACGCGGATGCTTTCGTCATCAACAGCCTCCCGCGGGGCGGGGACCTCGGCCACGGGGGATACAGCGGCGAACGGCAAGGCCATTTGTGCCGCGTCTGCCTTGCTTTTGCGCCCCCGCCGCGTTTCTACAGGTTTCTCCAGCACCTCATGAGGCACAGGTTTGCGAAGCGCGTACACATCGGCCTGCAGCTGGGTCAGCGCGCTTATGGGCTCAATCGCAAGGAATCGCTCATCCACCGATTCGGATAGCTGCAACGAATCGAATGTGGTTTGCAGCACGCGCCGAAAATCGGCGCCGACAGCGCCGCACGAGGACAAGAGAGGGTGCCCTGGATCAACATACGTGGTTTCAGGATCTTGCCCCGCGGCCACCACGCGCGCCCATTCGCTGCGGGTGGCGCTGTTCCACCAATCTTGGTCCGACGGCGAAAACACAAACAGGTGCGTTTGCACCCAACGACTGGCGGCCGCCACCACCCTTAGGTACTGCGGCGGCAAGCTTGAAAGACCAAACAAACACACGCGGGCGGGAAGCCCCGCGGGCGCCTTGGTGATTTCCCGGGCGCGTTGGTGCCACCGCGGCTCTAGCGCTGCCCAATGCCACGACTTGAGTTTCGGCGCCAAGCGCTGCCACAACAAAGCTTGCCACCGCTGACCCGGCTCAACGCCGCCGTCCTCGCCCCGCTCAAACGCTTGCACCATCTCGGGGCGGTAGGTGATGTAGCGGTCAAACAACGTGCCCAGGCGACGCGCCAGTTGAAACCGCTTGAGGCCATTGGGATCGTTTTCAAGGTAACGCGCCAGCCGCGCAAAGCCGGGTTCGGCAATACAGGTCTGCAGCGAGGACAGCACCAGCCAGGTGAGTTGATCTTCGCTCACCATCCCGGCTCTTGTTTCGTCCCCCAAAACCGCTTGCAGGCAGGTCTCCATATAGCGGCGTGGAAACCGGAAGTCCGCATGCGCCCAAACCCCCAGCCGCGTCGCCAGCTGTTGAGTCAAATATGCGGCCATACCCCGCCCCTGCACCACAATGGTTTCCGGCGTGAATGGGCCCCCACAGGGGCGTGCCACAACCTCGGCCAACGCATCCACCAAATGTTCGGTGCGGTTGCTGTGGTGCGTGTGGATAGCGAAGGGGGCCGACACGGAAACGGTGATTATGACTGGAAGGGCGGCCAGGTAAACCCCTTCGCGGGCATTTGCGGCCAGAACCGTGGCACACTCAAGAAGCGCCGCATGAAGCTTTTGCGCTGCCTCTTCGCCGTTGCATTGCTTGTCTTTGGCTCGTCAACAGCCCAAGCAGAGGCGTCCGGTTTGCCTTCGTATCGAAAGACATCCGTGGCGAAACGCTCATTGAGGCCATTCGCGCGGTGGCGCAAGGCAAACGGTTTTTGCCGGCCGACTTGGCAGAACGTTTGAAAGAGCGGCAAGAGCGCCCGTCGCTGTCGCCGCGCGAACGCGAAGTTCTGAACCTGCTCTCGAAGGGTCTCACCAACCAACAGATTTCGGACACCTTGGGCGTATCCCCCAAAACTGTGGCCATCTACGTGGGCAGCCTGCTGCAAAAATTGGAAGCGCAAAGCCGAACCGAGGCGGTGGCCATCGCCATGGAGCGCGGGATTCTGTCCGCATTGTAAAAAGCGTGGGCACGAGACGCTCTGCGGCATCGCTTTTCCGATTCTGTTGTGAAACACTTTCCCCGGTTCGCAGACTAAGCAAACAACGCGCTTGTTGTAGGCGATGAAGCTTTCCGCTGAAGTCGCCGGCACACCAAGCCGTCTAACCTGAGAAACAAAATGGGAGATCGCATATGAGCACGAAGGGTACTTTGATCGCAGCTATGGCCGCTGGCTTCCTTACCGCAGGCATTGCCCCTCTGGCTTCGGCCAGCGACAAATCCGGCAACCCCGTGGTGGCCGACAAGCACGCCTGCAAGGGCAAAGACGGTTGCAAAGCCAAGGAAGGCGGCGACAAGCACGCCTGCAAAGGCAAAGACGGCTGCAAAGCCAAAGAAGGCGGCGACAAGCACGCCTGTAAGGGCAAAGACGGCTGCAAAGCCAAAGACGAAAAGAAGAGCTAATCCGTTTGTCCATGCGGCAGCCCCGATGGCTCTGGTCGCTCGTTGTCGGGCGGCCGGGCACGGAGCTGCTGGTGTGGTTTCAGGAGCGCGTTTGAAATCGGGCGATCCCACCTTTTTGGGCGTTGGCCTTGGCCTTCGCACACCCCACTATCGCACGCTGGAACAGGGGCCCGTGCCGGTGGATTTTTTCGAGGCCATCTCAGAAACGTTCCTGCGCCCCGGTGGCAACCCACGCCGCATGTTGCGCGTGGTGGCCGAACGGTTCCCGGTGGCGCTGCACGGCGTTTCGCTATCCCTCGGGTCGGTGGATCCCCTGAACTCAGCTTATTTGGCCAGCCTTTCGAGTTTGGTCCGTGAAGTGAACCCTCGCCTGGTCTCCGACCACTTGTGTTGGAGCGGCTACGGCGGGCACTACGCACACGATTTGCTTCCCTTGCCCTACACAGAAGAGGCGCTGGCGCACGTGGCTGGACGGATCCGCCAAGTGCAGGACACCCTGGGCCGCCAGATCCTGATCGAAAACGTTTCTAGCTACATGAGCTTCGCGCACAGCACGCTGCAAGAATGGGAATTCCTCTCGGCCTTGTGTGAGCAAGCCGACTGTCAGCTGCTTTTGGATGTAAACAACATCTTCGTAAGCGCCCACAACCACGGATTCGATCCGCAACGCTTCATTGAAGGTGTGCCGGCCAAGCGGGTGGCGCAAATTCACCTTGCCGGCCATCGTGAACGCGGCCGGCTGCTGCTCGACACGCACGACCGGCCTGTGTGCGACGGCGTGTGGGCGCTTTACGAGGCCACCATCAAACGCCTGGGCCCCGTATCAACGTTGATAGAGTGGGACGCTGACATTCCGCCGCTGGCCGACGTGGTGGCCGAGGCCGAGAAGGCGCGCGCCATCGTGGAAAAGCTTCATGGGCCGCAAAACGCATCGCACGGCGAACGCGCCGAAAGCCAGGCGCATGTCGGTTAAATCACTAAACCTCGCCGAACTGCAAGCGAGGCTGTTTCGGTTGATCACCGCGCGCGGCTCCGTGGCTGAAGAACTTGCGGTGCTGGGCTTACCACCAGCCCACATTGACGATTGCATTGCGGGCGATGACAAACTTGATGCCGTGGGCCGTCTAGACATCTACAACGGCATGTACTTTCTGCGCTTGCTCGAAGACGTGCTACAGGCCGACTATCCGACCGTTTTGGCCTTACTGGGGGAGGCGCGGTTCGCAGCGCTGGTGAGCGACTATCTGCAGGCGTGTAAGCCATGCCATCCCTCCGTGCGCGAAGCCAGTTCGCGTCTACCGGGCTTCCTTGAATCATGGTCCACAACAAACAACGCCCCCGCGTGGTTGTCACAACTGGCGGCGCTTGAATGGGCCCGTGTAGATGTGTTCGACGAAATCGACGAGGCTGTGTTAACCATGCCCGGGTTGGCCGAACGTGATCCCACGACGCTGCCCGAGGTTCAGTTGCGGGCGATCACGGCACATCGCTGCCTGTTCACCACGCATCATTTGGCGCCACTGTGGCGGGCGGTGGATCAGGGTGAAACGCCGCCGCAGCCCGAAGCAATTACGCAAATTCTTCTGGTGTGGCGGCAAGATGGCGTGGTGTATCACCGCACCGCCAACGAAGACGAACGCGCCTTCCTGCCCCAACTGGCAGCGGGCTTTTCTTTTGGCCAATTGTGCGAGCAACTGGGAGAGCAGCTTGAGGAAGCCCAGGCGGCTCACACCGCGGTCAAGCTGCTGGCGCGTTGGGCGCAAGACGGACTGTTGACCGCGGCTCAAGACGCCGCGGGGCCCACGCGGTGACCAGCCCAAACGCCCTCATGAATGCGGGTCATGCCGCGTTCTCGAAACTTGGGAAAGTCTTGCTGAACATCGATGCGCTCGATCAAAGTCAGATCAAATTGGCCGTCGAAAATCTCTTTGACTTGCGCGGCTTCTACGGAGAACGGCGGGCCCTCGCCGCTGTCGTGCTCAAAAGTCACCAACAACATGGCCGCTTTCGGTGCGCTTAAGCGCGCAAGCTGGGCCACGTAGACCTGCCGCGTTCCCGGATCCAGCGCCACGAGCGCCGCCCTATCGAAAATTGCCGATACAGGCGAAAACAGATCGCCCGGCAGCGCCAAAACGTCAGCCACCCAAATGCGAATCGCTTCGTGGCGAAAGCACACCTGCCCCTGCACAACTTCTCGTTGAGGAACCACGCCAGCCTCGTCAAAGAAGGCGGTGGCCGCGGCTTCCACGAATTCCACACCTTCAACCGCAAAGCCCTGCGCGGCCAAAAACGCCATGTCCAAGGTTTTCCCACACAGCGGCACCAACACGCGCTCGGGGTTTCCCAAACGACCAACATGCGCCTGCAAGCGCGGGTTTACCTCGGGCAGATGGAAGCCTATCTGCGCCGCGGCCCAACGTTGTGACCAAAAATCGTGTTTCATGTTTCTCGCGTTCAAGCCAAGGGCGTCCCCATCCGCTCCTGGCTGGACAGGCGGCGTTCATTGATCAGCACCGCGATGAACGTGGGGTACGTGCCCAAAGCGAACAGAAAGAACCCCACCAGCGGCAACTGTAAAGCCGTCAACGTGGCGATGATCAGAATGAAGGTGTCGCGGCGTGCGGCCTCGCGCAGCGCTTTGAGCACGCGCGCGCCCACACCTTGGCTGCTGCCTCCTGAAGTCACTGTATCGGGAATGGCCATCAGATCGCCAATGCCCAGTTTCAACATGCGACGATACAAGATCACCGACATCACAACCTGCACCACCAAGGTCAGCACTCCGAATGCCATCAAATCCTGGCGGCCCAACACCACCGCCTGTCCATACGCCAACCCAAAACAAAAAGCGTAGTTGGTGATGTCATCGCCCACCGTATCGAGCCATTGTCCCACATCGGAAAAGGTGTACGTCAAACGCGCAATCTCACCGTCACAGCCATCAAGCACCGATTGCACTTGAAACAACACGCCGGCCAAAACCAACATGTACCAAGGCTGCCCCTGCCCTACCAAGATGGCGGCGATGATGCCCAACACGCCAATGCTGATCGTCACCATGTTGGGCGTGATGCCGGTGCGCACCAGCAAGCCAGAGACGAACAGCGACATGTACCGATTTAGGTTGCGCGAAATGAAGCCATCAATGGGCTTCCGCAACGAAAGCAACAGCGCCCGATGCGCGCGGCGCGCGCTGGCCCGGTCGACCACACGAATGCCAAAGCCACGCCCCGATTCCGCCTTGCCACTGCCCAGCTGTTGCACCGCCGCTTCGGGGTTGGCCACCACGTTTTGCAGTTCAGCGCCTGACACCTTGATGAAGGGCAGCCCCGCAGGAGCGTCGGTTTTTACGAAGTTACGATCAAACACAGCATCGGACACCGTAACGATTGTGGTGTCATCGGTTGGCAGGCTGGCCACGTCAACCACGTCGATCTTCGCGCGTTTCGACGACGGCCTCGGCCCCGGCCCCACAAACGCCACTTGCCGCACGCCCCCAAACGACAAAGCCAGCAAAATCCGCTCGCCCAGCGTGAGCCCCAGTAGGCGCTTTTGCGTGCCCGCGCCTTCGGGGCAAATCACGATCGCAGCCTGCGGGGAAACTTGGGGTGAGGTGGCTTCAGTCATGCGCTGGGCCGAAGGTGGCACAGGCGGCCACGCTTGGCAACGCCGCGAAGCGTTTGAGGACAGGCGAAAGCCTGTAAGGTGATGCGCAGGGAACCTAAGGGTGACGTTGAACCCTCGCCTGCTAACTTGCGTAAACGCCCAAAAGCTTTCCGTCATGATCCCAATTAGCGATGAGAATCCCACGCTTCGCGTTCCCGTCGTAACGATTGCGCTGTTGCTGGCTTTGGTCGCCATTTGGGTGCTGGTGCAAGGGGCGGGGCTGGATTCCGCGGCGCTGGCAGCCAGCGTTTGCAACCTTGGCCTGGTGCCGGGGGAGCTCACCGGCAGGGCCGCTTTGGGCAGCGGGGTGCAAATCGCCGAGGGCATGGCCTGCGTGGTGGACGCCGAGCCCGTCAATCTGCTCACACCTCTGACGTCCATGTTCCTTCACGGCGGTTGGGCCCACCTGCTGGGCAATGGTCTATTTTTGTGGATCTTCGGCAACAACGTGGAGGACAGCATGGGCCGGCTCCGCTTCATCGTGTTTTATCTGCTTTGCGGCTTGGTGGCCGCGGCCGCACAGGTGGCCGTGAATCCAGCGTCGCCCATTCCCATGGTGGGCGCCTCAGGCGCGATTTCGGGCGTGGTGGGCGCCTACTTGGTTCTGTATCCAAAAGTCCGAGTCAACGTGCTGTTTATCTGGATCATTTTTGTCCAGGTCATCTCGCTGCCCGCCTACTTGATCGTTCTGTGGTGGATCGGATTCCAGGTGATTGCGGGTTTGCCGCAGTTGAGCAGCGGCGACGTCGAAGGAGGCGTGGCGTTCTGGGCACACATTGGCGGCTTTGTGGCGGGGGTTGTGCTGGTGAAGATTTTCGAGAGCTCTTCACTGATGGCGGCGCACGAACGGGCTTTGCGACGGCGGCATCGTGTGTCTTGGCACTGGCCTTAAGGGCGCAGCCCAAACAGCCGGCGTCAGGGGGCTGCGGTCACGACCTCGGTTCCAGGAGGCGAGTCAGCTCTTCGACCATATACATCGGCAATGAAAGTAGGCGGTATTGTGCGCTCGCGCCGGTTCGGGTTGCGGCGGCGACAGGCACAAGTGACGGCAGATCGGCGTTGAAGCGCACCGCCATGTCGGCGCCACGCTCCGCCATGTACAGGTGGAGGCTTTTGAGCGTTCCTGTGACACCGGCCTTGACTTCAATTGGAATGACTCGGGTTTCTGAGGCAGCGACATAGTCTATTTCCGCCTCTGAACCACGCGATTCGCGATGCCAATAGTAAAGTGCCGGCTCCTCATGTGCTGGCCTGCAAAGTCGCAACAGCTGACCAACCACCTGCTCGGCCAACGCGCCCCGGTGCGCGAGCATGATGTCGCCGCTGGGGTCGATCGATTTGAACGACAGCCCCAGCAATGCTGACAGGAGACCTACATCAAGCAAAATGAGTTTGAAGCGTTTTTCGTCGACACCGGCCGCCAGGGGAACAGCCACGGCCGGCGTGGCGCGCACCCGGTGACAGACGCGCGCCAGTGACAAGAGTTCTACCGCTTGAGCGATGGGTTGTGAACGCTCCGATCGATCGACCTGCACATATCGAAATTTTCCGCCCAGCTGTTGGGCAACCGACGACAAGACCGAGTTGAGTCTTCCGTGATGAACACGCGCGGCGTACTTCGCAAAGTCAGAGCGCAACGCCGCGAGCAAGTCACTGTGAATTTCACTGGTGCGAAGCAACGAGTGACTTTCGCGATAGTTTGCGACGGCGGCGGGCATTCCACCGACGAGCAGATACTGGCGGAACAGATCGAGCGCACGATCATGCAAGGTCGACAAGCCTGCAACGCGATCACTGCGAAGATCTTCAAGACCGACAGTCGCAAGCTGGTCGGCCAAGGGTTGCTCGCCCATTGCAGACACGAACTCACGAAATCCCAACGGCTCAAGGTGCATGAATGTCACCCGCCCCACAGGCATGCTGAAGGCGGGCTCACGCAACGCAAAGTCGAGAAGCGAGCCGGCGGCAATGATCGGCAAGCGCGGTAGCTCTTCTGCGAACCACCGAAGCTTCGCCAGAACGGCGGGCTCTGCTTGAATCTCGTCAAGGAAGAGCAGCACCGATCCGTCTGACGGAACGGATGCCCGCGCGACGATCTCAAGCCGCTTTAAGATCGCTTGAGGATCATTGTCGCGAAAGCAGGCCGCAATCGCCGGATCGCGCTCTAAGTTCAGCTCAACCACGCGGCCAAACTGCCTTGCGCCCCACGTGCGCACGAGATGAGACTTGCCCACTTGGCGGGCGCCGCGCAGAATCAGCGGTTTTCGGTCTTGACGCGATGCCCAGCGTTCAAGGTCTATCTCACGGGTTCTTTTCATATCAAGATGACAAAAGAACCGTATCAAAAATCATAACGACTGACAATTTGCACGCTAGTCGACAAAACGCACTGCGTCTTATATTTGACGACTTGTCTCTTTTTGGGTCGCCCCCACCCCATGGGCGGCCCTTATGCCACGGCACCGGCCTTTAGATTTTGATGTAGTCTGCGCCAGCCATGCTTGACCTGCGCCAACACATCGTCAACGTGCCGGACTTCCCCAAGCCTGGCATTCTGTTTCGTGACATCACCCCTTTGCTCACAGTTGCGTTTACTGAAACGATCAGCGCAATGGACGTGCTGTTGAGCGATTCGGAGTGGGCCAACATTGATGTCGTGGCTGGAATTGAATCGCGGGGGTTCATTTTTGCGGCCGCGCTAGCACAACGACGCGGCAAAGGTTTTGTGCCCGTGCGCAAGCAGGGCAAGCTGCCGCCCCCTGTCGTTGATGTGGAATACAAATTGGAATACGGCCACGGCGTGCTGGAAATGCAGATGGGCCAAGGCCGCATGTTTTTGGTCGACGATGTTCTGGCCACCGGCGGCACCCTAAAGGGCGCCGCCGAGCTCAGCGTTCGCGCTGGCTACGAGGTGGCGGCCTTGGGCGTGCTGATCGACCTGCGGTTGATTCCGCCCCTCAGCGTCAACGGCCTGGTCTCCCGCTCGGTGATTCAATACTAAAGCCGATCAAAGCGACAGCAGGATCTGGCTCACGTCGTAAAGCACGTCTCCCCGGTGCGAGACCGGCAGCGCCAGCTCACCAAACCCACAGCGTTCGACCATACGATTCCAACCTAAAGCCGCCAGCGTGCGCAGGTTCACGGTGTCGTAAAGATTGTATTCGGCCAATTTGATCAGCGCTTGTCGATCGCCCAAGCGAAAGTGTCGCCACAGCCACGACGCGTGGGATCCGTCCAAGTCCTTGATGTGGCTGGGGCGCCCGATGCCCACTTGGTCCTCCAACGACTTGAGGCCTCCCCAATGCCCCAAGCGATTCCAAACGTGCCGCAGATCGATGTGCGCCGGGGGCGCCTGCCACGCCTCGAAGGCTTTGCGCAGCATCGGCACATCGAACGACGCTCCATTGAATGTCACCAAGAGGCAATCCGACGGCACATGCGTGGGAAATTCTGTCAGGTCGCGGCCCGCCATCAGCAACCGGGGTCCCAGCTGATCAAGCAGGCCCACCACGGTCACGCCGTCTTCTTTGTCGATTTCGATGTCCAGGTACACCGCAACGTCGCCAAACGCGCCCAACAAGCGCCAGTGCTCAGCCGGGGCAATGACCGATGCCAAGACCATTAGGTCGCGTTGTTGCCACGCCGCTTCCAGCAACGGAATGGTCGACTGCAAAGCCGTGGCAACGTCCAAACGCAGAGGCAGCTGGCGAGGCTCCGCTTGCATCACATCATTCCAATCGCGAAAACCCGCAGCCCACAACGCCCGCTCGCGGCTTGGGCCCAAGCCTGGCACAAGCTGGAACGTGGCACGAATCACCGCGCAAGTATAACGGGCTCGTCAAACCACGCCCACACGACGGTCTTAGCGTGGCCGCCGCAGCCGCACCATCAGCGCCCCCTCCCCGCCCAAAGCGCGCGGGGCCGAGGCAAACGCGAGAATCTGCCCACAAAGCGGCCGCGACGACAAAACCTGAACCACCAGCGTTTTGATTACAGGGCCGTCGGCGGCGGAATGGTGACCACGCCCATGAATGACCAGCACGCTGGTGCGACCGGCGGCCAACGACGACGCCACAAAGCGCGTTAACAGATCTTTGGCTACCGCAGCCGTGCGCCCATGCAGGTCCAACGTGGCCTGGGGCGCGGGCTCACCCTGCTTGAGCTCCTTCACCAGTTTCCGGTTCACGTCAGGCGCACGCCCAACCACAGACTCGCCCAAGGTCTCAACTTCTAACAGAGCGCCCGCCGCCTCACCCACCTGCCCCGCCCGCTCAGACGGAACACCCAAGGGCGGCTTGAGCCCACGACTGTGTTTTGCCACCGGCACACGCACGGGGCCCTGCAGACGCTGCACGCCAGCCATCGCCGCCTCAAACAAGGCGCGCTCTTCGTCGCTGCACTCGGGGGCGGCGGGGGGCTTTGGCGGGTGAGATTTCAAAGCCCCTTTAGCCTGCCACAGACACCGCGCGAGGAGCCACTTCTGGTTGCCACGGACGTTGCGTTAGTGTCGTTCGGGATCCCAGCGCACGATTTAACCTTGCATGTTCCCACCTGAAACCCTTCGTTTACTTGGCATCGCTAGGCTTCAAGGTGTGCAAAACAGCAACCCCGCCTTCGCGGCAAAAGAAGAAACCTCGCCCAAAAACGCCAAACGCCTGCAAACGGGCCGCGTGGGCATGGACGCGGCGGGCTTCAAGCGATCGGTGGTGGAGCATCTTCTTTTCACCTGTGCCAAAGACGCCAGCGACGCCTCCACCTACGACATGTACAAAGCTTTGGCCCACTCGGTGCGCGATCGCTTGGTGCATCGTTGGTTGGTCACCCAGCGCACCTATGAGTCGCAAGACGTAAAGCGCGCATACTACCTTTCCTCGGAATTTCTCACCGGCCGAAGCTTGGGCCTGTGCCTCATGAACATGGGGCTCTACGAAGCGGCTGGCGCCATGGCAAGCGAGAGCGGCTTCAACCTTGAAGACATTCTTGAAGCCGAGGGCGACCCTGGCTTGGGCAATGGGGGCTTGGGCCGGTTGGCGGCGTGTTTCATGGATTCGTTGGCCACGCTGGAACTGCCCGCCATGGGTTACGGCATTCGCTATGACTTTGGCATCTTCGAGCAACGCATTGAAGGTGGCCAGCAGATTGAATTTCACGACAATTGGCTACAAAACGGCAACCCCTGGGAGCTTCCCCGCTACGAAGACGCGCAGACCGTGAAGTTCTTTGGGCGCACCGAAATGCGACAAGACGATGACGGCCGCCTGCGCGTCGATTGGGTGGATGCGCGCACTGTGGTGGGTGTGCCCCACGACTCTTTCATCGTAGGCCACCGAACTGACACCGTGAACACGCTGCGTTTGTGGGCGGCCCGTGCCACGCGCGACTTTGATTTGAAATTCTTTAACGACGGCGATTACCGCCGCGCGGTGGAGGAAAAGATCGACAGCGAAAACATTTCCAAGGTTCTCTACCCCAACGATCAAACCGAAGAAGGCAAAGCCCTGCGGCTGCGCCAACAATACTTCTTCGTGGCGTGTTCGATCGCCGACATCGTCAAGCGGTACAAAAAGCGCCACCAAAGCTTTGGGCTTTTCCCAAAACGCACAGCCATTCAGCTCAACGACACCCACCCCTCCATCACTGTGGCAGAGCTGATGCGCGTTTTGGTGGACCTTGAAGGGCTAGATTGGGATGACGCCTGGGACATCGCCGTTGACACACTGGGGTACACCAACCACACCTTGTTGCCCGAAGCGCTTGAGCGCTGGCCCTTGCCGCTGTTCGAGCGAATTTTGCCCCGGCACCTACAAATTATCTTTGAGATCAACCAACGCTTCTTGCGCAAGGTGCAAACGCGGTGGCCCAGCGAGCCTGAGCGCATGGAGCGGATGTCAATCATTGAAGAAGGACCTGTAAAACAGGTGCGGATGGCCAACTTGGCAACGGTGGGCGCCCACAGCGTCAACGGTGTGGCTCGTTTGCACACCCACCTTGTGAAACAAGATCTACTGTCGGATTTCTACGAGCTATTTCCAGAGCGCTTCAACAACAAAACCAATGGCGTCACCCCACGTCGTTGGATGCTGCACGCCAACCCGCGGCTCTCGAATCTCATTTCGTCTCGCATTGGCTCAGATTGGATAAACAGCGATCTGTCACAACTCAAATTGCTGCGCCCGCTGGACAACGACGTGCCATTTTTGCAAGCGCTTTGGGACGTAAAGCAAGCCAACAAACGTGATTTGGCCTTGATCATCGCGCGACGCACAGGCGTGCAGGTTCCCACGGAGGCAATGTTTGCGGCCCACATCAAGCGCATTCACGAATACAAGCGACAGGTGTTGGCTTGCCTTCAAATCGTAAGCCATTACATGGCGCTCAAGAACAACCCCGAACTTGAGACCACGCCCCGGGTGTACATCTTTGCCGGCAAGGCCGCCGCCGGCTACACCATGGCCAAGCTACACATCCGGCTGATCAACGATGTGGCCGCGGTGATCAACAGCGATCCAGAGGTGCAAGACAAGCTGGCTGTGGTCTTTATCCCCAACTATGGCGTTTCGCTAGCACAGTCGATCATTCCCGCCGCCAACGTGTCGATACAAATCTCAACCGCAGGCAAAGAAGCCTCGGGCACCAGCAACATGAAATTCGCCATGAATGGCGCGCTCACCCTGGGAACGCTGGATGGAGCCAATGTGGAAATACGCGAAGATGTAGGTCCCGAAAACTTCTTCCTGTTTGGTTTGAACACCGAGCAAGTTTCCGAGATGGTGCGCAAAGGCTACAATCCCGCGCCGTTTATCGAAGCCAGCCCCCGGTTGACCCAAGCGCTGGCGCTTATTGAATCAGGCTTTTTCAGTCTTGGCGAACCAAACCGGTTCAAAGACGTGATCAACAACTTACGCCACCACGATCCCTTCTTGGTTTGCGCTGACTTTGAGGCGTACGAATCCGCCGAAGCCGCGGCCGCCGAACTTTATAGCGATCCGTTGGCGTGGTCGCGCAAAGCGCTGCTTAACATTGCTGGTTCATCGAGGTTCTCGAGCGACGAAACCATTCGCCAATATGCCCAGGACATTTGGAATCTGAAACCGGTGCGGGTGGACACCAGCGGCCTGGTTTCAATGGATTAAGCCACACCCATCGCTTGCAGGGTGCGCGCCACCCCGCCGTACCCCAGCGAATACCATCGCCACCAGCCCACCATCATGATGCCGTGGCCCACGAGAATGAACACGTGGCTCCACATCTCCACAACATCAGACTTTTGCGACAGATATCGTCGCCAGTGCATCACCTCATCCACCAAGCTGTAAACGAACGACAACACCGTTAGCACCATGGCGGGGATGGCGAACAAGGCGTTGCTTGGGTACGCCGCACAGAGCAGCACGCAACTGCCGATGCCCGCAAAGATGATGATGTGATGAACCAGCCCCTCCCCACCCTTGAGCGCTTCTTTGTAAACCGTGCGATGGCCAATGGTGTCCACCGAAATGGCGGCTGCGAAGATCGCCGCACCGGCAGGCACCATAAACGCCTCAGGAGGAAACACCGCCCCATTGAGCACCCCCACCAGCAAAAACGCGCCGGTGGAACCCATCAGCCCCAGCATCAGGCCAACCCACGCCACATAAACGAGCCAGTCGGTGCGCTCGAACTCGCCAAAGCGACCGAAATAGACGCGCAGCTCAGTGAGAAAAGAGGATGTCATCGGGGTATCTCGGCACTTGGGTGGGTAGAACCAGCGGACGGCGGCGGCCAAAACACCGTGCCGGTAGGTCGGAGATCGATCGAACAAACGCCCCCCCTGCCAAACACAACTTCCGCGGCAGCGAAATGATAACCCGTCCCCGCGTCACATCCCATTGCCGGCGCGCGACCCCGCGACCGATGTCTCGGTACACCCAGGCCGCCACCCGAATGGCAAACGCCGCCCGCCATGAGAGGTGCATCAATCCCTTTTGCCCCGATTTGTAGTAGAGCTCGGCCTCAGCCAGCAGGGCTTTGACCGCCGGTTGCAGACGCGGGCCCAAGGCTTCGGGCAGACCACATTGTTCCTGAGGGTAAGGCACTTCGGCCAACGCTCGCGGGACGTATAGCCGTCCGCGCCCCCAATCTTCAGCCACGTCGCGACAGATGTTCGTGAGCTGCATCGCGATCCCCAAATGCGCGGCTTGCGGCAATGCGGCGTTGTCACGCACCCCTAGCACGTGACACATCATCAAGCCCACCACGCCCGCCACGCGATGACAGTACAGCAGCAAGTCTGCAAGCGTGTCGTAGCGCGTGCCCTGCGCGTCCATGGCCATGCCCTCAACCAACGCCAGCGGATAATCACGCGGCATTTGGGTGCGGACCACCAAAGCGGCAAAGGCCTGTAGACGGGGATCCTTCTGTGGCTTACCCGCGTAAATCTCGTCCACCAGCGCGCGCAACGCGACCACCGCGGGGGCTGCCCGCTCTGGCGGCACTTCATCTACGGCGTCGTCGACATAGCGGCAAAACGCGTAGCACACTGCCGCGTCTTGCCGCACACGTGGCGGCAACAAGAGTCCTGCCAGTGCAAAGCTTTTGGAGCCGCGCCTCAAGTCCTGGCCAGCCAAAGTCTCGCCGTGGGCCAGCGCCTCGGCGTTTTCGGCGGCCCCGTTCACGCCAGCCCCAGGTCGCTTAGCACTGTATGCGCGGTGGCTTTGGCAGAGTTGATCACGCCAGGCACACCTGCTCCGGGATGCGTTCCCGCCCCCACGATGTAGAGCCCCGGGATTTGTCCGTCGCGGTTGTGCGGGCGAAAGAACGCGCTCTGTTTCAGCTGCGGCGCCACGGAAAACGCGCTGCCATGAAACGCGTTCAGCTCACCTTCAAAATCACTGGGGGTGAAGGTTCGCCTGGTGACCACGTTGGCCCGCAGATCGGGAAGCCAGGTTTCAAGATAGGCCAATATGCGGTCCGCATAACGCTCTTTTTCCTCGGCCCAATTGATGTGTGCGTTGCCCAGATGCGGAACCGGTGCCAACACATAGAACGTTTCGCAGCCCTCGGGCCCTAAAGAAGGATCGGTGACGGTGGGCGCATGCAAGTACAGGCTGAAATCGTCAGGCAGGTGATCGCCGTGAAAGATGTCTTTCAGCAACTCGCGGTACCGCGGGCCAAAGATCACCGTGTGGTGTGCCACGCCGGGGTATTTTTTCTTAGTGCCGAAATACAGCACGAACAGAGACATCGACCAATCCATGCCTTCAAGCCGTTGTTGCCGCCGCGCCGCCGCCGGAAGCCCTTGGTAAAGCCGTGCGTAAGTGTGGTGAAGATCGGCGTTTGAAACCACCAAGTCGAAACTTTCGGAAGCCGCGTCGCCCGCGCTCACTTCATGACGGCCATCAGCCGCGATGCGTATGCGATTCACAGGCGTTGACAACTTGATGGTGCCGCCCAGTCGTTCAAACAGCTTCACCAACTCTTGCACCAGCGCTCCCGTGCCGCCGCGCGGGAAGAACACGCCCCATTTGCGCTCCAAGAACGGAATCAACGTGTATATCGCGCTGGTTTCAAACGGATTGCCGCCGATGAGCAGCGCATGAAACGAACGCGCTTGGCGCAAATGTTCGTCTTTTACGTACTTCGACACGGCGCCGTAGACGCTTCGATCAGCACGCAACTTCGCAAGCTGAGGCGCCACCCGCACCATGTCGCGAAAACGCAAGAACGGAGTGGCCGCCAGGTTTTCATAACCTGCATGAAACACCTTGCGGCTGTAATCAATGAACCGTCGATACCCTTCCACATCGGCGGGCGCCAAGCGCTGAACTTCGGCATCCATGAAGGCCTCGTCGCCCGCGTAATCCAATTTTGCGCCATCGGCCCACAGCAACCGATAAAACGGATGCACCGGCAAAAGCTCAACGTGCGAGCTCATGGATTCGCCCGCCAAAGCGAACAGCTCTTCCAAACACGATGGCGCTGTGATCACTGTGGGGCCGGCGTCGAACGTGAAGCCTGCGTCTTGGTAAACGTAGGCCCGACCGCCCGGCTTGTCACGGCCTTCAAACACGGTGGTGGCCACCCCAGCGGCCTGCAAGCGAATGGCCGCCGCCAAGCCGCCGAACCCACTGCCCACCACGGCCGCACGCCGCGCTTGTTTTGGCATCGCCAACGCCGGCTCACCCATAACTGGCCTCCAATCGGGTAATTTCGTTGCGCAAAAACGCCGTTGTGGGGTTGCGACCAAAAACGCATTCCAGATCGCGTAACGCCCCCATCACCTCAGCCCCTACCTTTTGGCGGCGATCAGGTCCCGCGGTTGCTTTTAGCCGCGCCGCCAACCATTCAAGCCCACTGGCCTGCTCGGAAGACGCGCCCCGCACTTGCATCGCTTCGTTGGTGAGCTTGGCAAAAGCTTCGACGTCAAGGGATTCGGCCGCCCAAGCCCATGGCCAACTCAGGCGTCCATTTTTCAAATCTTCGTGGCGTTTGGCGGGATCTTTGTGTCCGCTCAAGTTGCCCAGGTCGTCGAGCTTCTGCAGCGCAATGCCCAAGCGACGCCCAAACGTTTCCAGCGCCACCAGCTGATACGGTTCAGCGCCGGCCGCCGCCGCACCCATCGAAGCCGCCAAGCTCATCAACGCGCCGGTTTTCAAAGCTGTGGTTTCAGCCACCACGGCGGGAACGTGCGTTTGTGCGATCTCACCTATGAACACCGCCACGTCCAACGCTTGACCACGGTGACAGTCGCATAAGGTGGTCACCATACGCCCCATCAAAAGCCCTTCAATGGCGGGCGCCAGTTGCAAGCTGCGCAAGATCTCAAACGGCCAAAAATACATCCAGTTGCCTGCGTTCAAAGCCACGGGCAATCCGTAAGCCGCGTGCAACGCGGGGGCGCCTCGCCGCGTGCTTGAGTTGTCCTCGATGTCGTCCACCACCATCGAGCCGGCATGCAGCACCTCCACCACCGCCCCCAGCTCTTTGGGAACTTCACGGTCGGAGGCCACCAGCGCCCAAGCCGCTTCCACCAAGTGCGCCCGAAACGCCTTACCGGGCCGGGCCAACATATCTTCCACGGGCCCCAAAAGCACCTTGCGCCACAGCTCAAGCGGCAGGGCTGATGGCGACATCTTGGGCCATTGCCGTTCCAGCAAAACAAGCAGGGGCGCCACAGCGGATTCGGTCGTCGGCAACGGTTGTGCACTCATGACACTTCCTCCATCAATCGAGCCATCTGAAATCTCGACAAGGGAACCGGCGGCCTGCCCCCTAAGATGCGCGCTTTGTCCCACCATGTGCTTTGGCCGGCGTAAAAGCGCGCCACCAAAGCTGCGGGCAAACGGTAAAAGCGTTGAAACACAGCCAGGCGGTCTTCGTCTTTGACACCGCGAAACGCCAGGCGATTGAGCAGACGGTAATAGGCCGCTTGACGTTTGTGTTGGCGCCACAAGGGTTCAAGCGCGGCGTTTATCAACGGCGTCTCAAATTTCCCGACCCCCGCCACGGCGTGGGCCACCCGCAAGGCCAGCGGCACAGAATAGCCTGTGGCGGGCTGATACCAGCCACCTCGATACCCAACCTGAATGAATCCAGCCTTCGCAAACGGAGATTCCCGCTCATCCGACACCCAGGGCATGCGCAGCACACCCTGCTCTTGCCGCACCAGTTGCCGCACACGCCAGCCTCGTTGCGCGATGTAGTCGCTCAAGCGCGCTTCTACCGCAGCAACGGAAAGCTCGGCGCGGCTCGAAAAATAGGTATCTTCGATCAAGAATCGCTGCGAGCCGAGCGGCAGCACGTAAAAGAATCGGTAACCGTCAACTTGATCAACTTGAGCGTCCATTAACAAAGGCCGCGTGGGCAAGGGGCAGCTTTGCGCCTCAAGGTCGACCTCCCAGCCCACAAACTTTTGGAACCCAGTACCGGTTGTCTGCGCCACGGCGCCGCGCCCATCCAAGATGACCCGCGCGAATACCTGTCTGCCGTCTTCCAAGGTCACGTGGTCCCATTCCACCGCCGTTACGGCTTGTCCACGAAACACCTTCACGGTGGGGCGGAGGCACAAATCCTCCATCACCTTGCCGAAGCTGTCGCCGCTGATGCCCATATAGGAGCCCTCGAAGCCGCGTTGAAACTTGGGAAACGCAACATCGTAGCCTGGCCAAACATGCGAAACGAACGGCGCAAGCCAGGACCACACTTGTGCCGTGGGCACATCGCTTTCGTGAAAACACCACGTTTGGTTAAACGAGCGATCGGGTCGCCGATCGATAACAGCTACGCGCGCACCCGGATGCTGGTGTAACACGGCCGCGGCAATCAAGCCGTTGGCAAATCCGGCGCCCACCAAGGCCACATCGTAAGGCGCTCCCGAGTCCGCGCGCTGTTGTGAGTGCGCCTCAGTCATCCACCACGTCCTGAGCGATTTTGCGCCACTCCTTGCCTTCGTCGCCGTATTGGTCACCCACGGAAGACAAAGTTTTCAAGCATGCGGCGGCAAGTTTCTTTGCGCGCGCTTCGTCGCCTTTTTCCAGAAGAAAATCGGCCGCAAAAGCTTGATTTCCCGGATGATGCGGCGCGAGCTGCAGCGCCCGTTCCAAAAATTGTTTCGCGTTTGCAGACGAACCCACCGAAATGACGGCAGGTGCCTGATGGTAAAGCCGCCCCAGCACCCGCGAAGCGCCAGCGTCTTCGTATTTGGCATCGACACCATCGAGCTTTAAGAGCAAACGCTCCATCTTGGGAACAATAGGAAGCGCGGACATCTTGCCGCGCTCCAGAGCTTCGGCGCCCATGTTGACGGCCAACCAAAACAACCCCTCGGAGCTGTTGTTGTCCGCGTTGACCAAGGCACGCGCTTCGTCGATGCCTTTTTGGAAATGCGCACGCCGCGCGCTGGATCCTTTGGCGGCGCGTCCGGCTCGAAACGCCTCAGCGGGAGACGCCAACGCCGCATTTGTCATCACCAACCCTCCCAACTGAACGGCCAACAAGCTTAACAAGAAGCACAGCAGCCGCGCTGAACCCCACCACCGCAGATAAAACCCAGGCATACATCCCCTCCTCGCCGCACAGACCAACTTCATCGTCCGACACCCTCAGGCCGCCGCTAGCATATCTGCTGAAAGGAGATCCTGCAGCCGCTTACGCGCACGCCCCACTCTTGTTCGAACCGCTGAGGGTGTCAGGTGCAGCGCGCGCGCTGCCTCTTCGGCCGTTTCCTCTTCGTACACACAGTGCTCGATAACGGTTTTGTAGTCTTCTGGCAGCTTCTGCACCGCCTCTCGCACGCGGCCTCGGCTGTCAGCCTCAAAGACTTGTGATTCCACTGAGGTCGCATCGCCGCCCAGGGCCCAACCCACCGGCAAACCGGCAACACCCGCGTTACCCAAAGCCCCCATATGCCGGTTGGCCCGCTGGCTTTTCCGCAACGCCATCAACGATGCGTTCACCGCGATCCTGTGCATCCACGTGGTGACCTGGGAGTCATTGCGGAAGCGTTCCGCCGCGGCCAGGGCCTGAACAACAGCATCGTGAGCCGCATCTTCCGAATCTTCCTCAGATCGCAACACCCGTCCCGCGATGCGAACAAGGCGCTTGCGCAACTCAGGGTTCTCTAACTCCCGACGCACCGGGTTCTTCTTATATGTCCCCATGACATTTCCCTCGTCTTTCTTTCTCCAAGACTCCCGCCTTGTATAGGGTTTGTCAATTATAACATTGTACAAAACATATACAACGGCGGAATGGTTCAGCTTTTGTGGTGTCACAAACCTTGAACAAACTTGTGACAACGCCGAATCTAAGGGGGTATGTACAGAATCCGTCGCGCGGCTGAACTGGCGGGAGTCAGCCCTGAATTGCTTCGCGCCTGGGAGCGGCGGTACGCGCTTGTGGCCCCCGTACGCACCGAATCTGGCTACCGGATGTACAGCGAACAGGATGTGCTCGTGCTTCGCGGCGCCAAACGCCTGGTTGAGGGCGGTCAAAGCATCGCAGACGTGGCCAGATTGCCTCTAGAAACCATATCCGCCGCAGCCGCCGTCCCAAACGCCCCCATTGCTGCCACCAACGCGGGGATGCCGCCCTCCGACGCCGCAACCGATCTCCAGCATCCGATTCAAGACGCCCTCGTCGCAATCGCCGCGTTCGATCAAGAACGCCTTGAAGCCACCTTGTTTCGCGTCATGGGCCTGGGCAACCTTACGCCCGAAGACGTTTGCGACAAATTCCTCCTGCCGCTGCTAAATGCCATTGGGGACGAGTGGGAGCATGGCCGAATGACCATTGCAGCGGAACATTTCGGGTCGGGGATCATACGCGCCAAGATTTTGCGCCTCATTGAACACGAGCGCGTGCGAGGCAACGCCACGGCCGTGGTGTGCGCGTGCCCGGCCGGCGAAGAGCATGAAGGCGCTCTGCTGGCGTTTTCGGTGGTGGCCAGCCGCTCGGGATTTCGGCTCATCTACCTGGGCGCCAACACCCCCGCGGAGGACATCGTCAACGCGGCGGAACGCACAGGGGCGTCCGTGGTCGCGTTGTCGGTCACAAAAGACTTGGCGGCAGCCGACGTTTTCAGTTTGGTCACCCATCTCGAGCGTTGGCGCGCCGCCGCCGCTCATCGTCAAGTGTTGGTGGGCGGCCGCGGCGCGGTTCGCAACAGAGCCGCGCTTGAGTTGGCAGGACTGCATGTCGCTGAACGCATCGACGCGGGCCTGGCGACGATCGCGATAGGGTCTGCCCCATGAGCCGAAGCAAAGCGTTACTGTGGTTTCGTCGCGATCTTCGGCTGGCGGACAACCCCGCTTTGTTGGCGATGGCAAGCCAACACAACGTGGTGCCGATTTACATCCATAGCCCCGAAGAAGAGGGCGCTGCCGCGCCGGGGGCCGCCAGCCGGTGGTGGCTTCATCATTCCTTGATCGCGCTTGACCACGATTTGCAAACCCGCGGATCGCGTTTGATTTTGCGCCAAGGCTCCGCGCTTGCCACCTTGCAAGCGCTGTGCGAAGAAACCGGCGCCACAACCGTTGCCTGGAACCGCCGTTACGAACCCGCTTGCGTGAAGCGCGACGAGCAACTGAAGACCGCACTTCGCGAACAAGGGGTGCAGGCGCATAGTTTCAACAGCGCCTTGTTGTTCGAGCCGTGGGAGCTGTCCACCACCACGGGCAAACCTTATACGGTGTTCACGCCGTTTTGGCGGGCCTGCATGGCACAGACGCCGCGGCCGCAACCGCAGCCAGCCCCCAAAAAGCTTTCGGCCCCCACCTCGTGGCCACACAGCGTGCCGATCGAAAGCTTGGCGCTCAAACCGCGCATCGCTTGGGATGCGGGGCTTGCGCGCGCGTGGACGCCGGGAGAGGCCGGTGCACGCAAGCATCTTCAAAGCTTCATTCGCAAGCCGCTCGCAAATTACATTGAGGACCGCAATCGTCCCGATGTGGCAGGCACCTCGCGCCTGTCTCCACATTTGCATTTCGGCGAGATTGGCCCCCGCCAAGTGTTTCACGCCGTTGAAGCTCCGGAGGTAGCGGGCGGGCCGCCGCGCAAGCAAATCGAGGTTTATCAAAGCGAGCTGGGCTGGCGCGAATTTGCTCACCATCTGCTGTTTCACTTTCCCAAAACTGTCAGTGAACCGCTTAACCCCGCGTTCGCAAAGTTTCCATGGGCCAAAGACAAACAGGCCTTGGTCGCGTGGCAAAAGGGACACACGGGGTACCCGCTTGTGGATGCGGGCATGCGCGAACTTTGGCACACCGGGTTTATGCACAACCGCGTTCGCATGGTGGTGGCGTCGTTCTTGGTCAAGCATCTGTTGCTGCCATGGCAAAGCGGCGCCGCGTGGTTTTGGGACACTTTGGTCGATGCCGATCTGGCCAACAACACACTGGGGTGGCAGTGGACCGCCGGTTGTGGAGCCGACGCGTCTCCGTTTTTCCGCATCTTCAACCCCATGCTGCAATCGCAGAAGTTCGATCCCCACGGCCACTACATCAAGGCGTGGCTGCCCGAACTTGCGAAGCTTCCGCCCGCACACTTGCACAAGCCATGGCAAGCGCCCGCCGAAGCGCTTGCGCAGGCCAAGGTGGTGTTGGGCAAAACCTACCCAAAGCCGATCGTTGATCACGGCTTCGCCCGTGAACGCGCGCTCTCGGCCTTGTCCGAAACCAAACAAGCCGCAGCCCACACCAAAGCCAGAGCGTGATCGACATGAAGCGCGTGTTGTTCGTGTCCGAAAACGTCACCTTGGCTCAGGTGGTGCGCTTGGTGGCGTTGGCCGATGCCCTCGATCCCTCGCGGTTCGAGGTACACTTTGCCGCCAGCGCCTTCCCGGATTTCATTTTTGCCAACAAAAGCTGGAAAATGTGGCCGCTATATACATTGCCCGCGAAGCAGGTGTTTGCCGCCGTGGAATCGGGAAAACGTCTCTATGGCCGTGGTACGTTGGGCCGTTACATCAAGGCTGATCTTGAAATCATTGAACAGGTGAAACCCGATCTCATCGTGGGTGATCTTAGATGGTCCCTTACCTTTAGCGCGC
>JBBSJE010000014.1:0-49718 GCA_038257535.1 Polyangia bacterium | reverse complement strand
CTCCCCTTCAGGGCTGGTGCCGTGGCCAAGTGGTAAGGCAAGGGTCTGCAAAACCCTCATTCCCCGGTTCAAATCCGGGCGGCACCTCAACCGTTCTCTCCCCCTCGGTGATCAACCGCCGACAAAAGCGCCTGCGGCACTCAGACAAAAAGCGCCTGCGGCACTCAGTGAAGTTCCCAGGCGGCGACCAAGGCCGTTGGATCGCCCTGATGCTGTGCGAAGGTCGCAAGCATCTCGTCGGCCGGGCAGCGGCCCTGCTGAGCAAGCTCTACCAGAGGATCGAGCAAAGCAACATCGCCCTCGCCACCGGGTAGCCGCGCAAGCCCTTGCGCCGCAATTTGCACCAGCTTCGGGGCCAAATCCTTGAGCGCGAAGCGACCCAAACGCGCGCCCAGCCCCAGCGCGGGCACTTCACGCCGCGTGACCTCTCGCTCATCGGACGTGGCGTACGCCACCAACTCCCACGCCGCCTGGCGAGCTAGGGGATCGTCGGTGAGGCCCCGCCACAACGCCCCCAAGCCAAAGGCCACCGGCAACGGGGCCGCATCAGCTCCCCGCATTTCAATGGTTTTCTTCAACCGCACTTCCGGGAAAACTGTGGACAGATGCGTTTCCCAATCACCCATCGTGGCGTGGTGCTGCTGACCCTGGTGCTCAAAGCCCCGCTGCCAGAAGCTGCGGAAGGTCACAGACCCGTCGAACGCGATGTGCTGATCGTTGCGAACAATGAAGAACATGGGCACGTCCAGCGCCCAATCCGCATAGCCCGCAAATGACGATTCGGGGCCCAGGGCAAACGGCAGCAACCCACAGCGGTGTTCATCGGTCTCGAGCCAGACCGCCGCACGATAGCTGCGGTAGCCACTTGGTTTGCCATCAACGAACGGAGACGAGGCCGACAACGCCGTGACCAAAGACGAGACGGCAAACGCCGACCGCATTCTTTCAACGGCGTCAGCTTCATTCAGAAAATCGAAGTTGAATTGCACAGTGGCCGTGCGTTTCATCATTTCCCACGCCAACCGACCCCCTTGCGCCGGCAAAAACCGCCGCATGATCTCGTAGCGGCGCTTGGGCTGCCAAGGGACGTCTTCAAGCGTGCCGAAGGGCCGGAATCCACCCGCGATGAAAGTTATGTCGAGGTCTTGGGCCACCGCCCGCAACTCGCGCAAATGGCTGCGCATCGCGCTTGCCGCCTGGGTCATCGTCTGCGCAGGCGCCGCCGACATTTCCACTTGGCCGCCCGGCTCTAACGATATTTTGTCGTCGCCGCGCCACAAAGCGATGGGGTGCCCCGCTTCCATCTCGGGAACAAACCCCAAGCGTTCACAGCGCTGCAGCAATGCCCACAAGCCCTGGGGGCCCTCAAATGGGATCGGCGCACCGTTTCGCCTGACGGCCAGCTTCTCGTGTTCCAAGCCCACTCGCCAGCCAACCTGCGGGGTGGCCTGCTGTTCGAAATAGCGAACAAGTTGCAAAAAAGAGGTAACTGGCTCTTGGGCCGGGGTATTCACGATGGCGGCTGAGGGTTGTAGCAGCATTGCGACGCTTCGGTTTGACAAGTTGATTTAATGGTTTGATGTTGGCGACGGCAATTGGTCTCCAACTGGTGAAAATCCGTAGTTTTGGTTCCCAGCGCGCACTCTTTTATGTGAGAAGGTAACCCTGTCCCTTATACTGACCCGCTGAAGCCGCACTGAGCAATATGGCCCGCTTATCGCATGTTCTGGTGATCGATGGTGACCCCAAGGGTCTGCAAACAGTTGCCTTCGGGTTCGAGCGGGAGGGGTGCCGCGTCACCGCTGCCAGTTCGGCTGATGCCGGCCTTTCCAGCATGCAGTCTGCCCGGCCCGATGCCGTGGTGTTGGCGCTGAGGCAGGGGCCTGACGCGGGACGCTTTATCCTCGAGGGTCTTACCGCAGGCCAGAATCTGCCCGTGGTTGTTTTGGGCAGTGAAGAACACCGCCGGGCCGTGGCCCAAAACCACGCAGACTTCCTGCCCATCCCCGCCTTCTTGCGTGACATCATTACGGCCACCCGCCTACGCGCGGCCACCCGCGCTGGTGATGGCAAAGACGCAGTGGTGCAGGGTGCGCTCTCGGAATACGGCTTGTTTTTCCTCCTACGCACATTTTTGGCGCTACGAACGTCGGCCGTGGTGCAGATTGAGCGCGCCAATCGCAGGGGTGAGTTGCGGTTCTCAAAGGGAGAACTGCGCTCGGCGCAGGTGGGCACCGTCACAGGCGCCCCCGCGTTGAACCAACTTTTGTTGTGGGAAGAGGCGGCCATGGAGATCCGCTTTCGCCCTGTGACCGCCCGCAGCCAATTCAACAACAAGGGCGCGGCCCAAATCGAAGAAGCCGAACGTTTTCTGCGCGACTTCGCACATACGGCACGCACTTTGGGATCCGCCCAAACCGTTTACGAAGCTGCCGCCAACGATCGGCAAGATGCGCAGACCGACGTCGCCCCGGTTTTGCGTCTGTTTGATGGTCAGCGCAGCGTGGCCGACGTCTTGGACGAGAGCCCATTTCGGGTGTTCGACACCCTTCGCATCATTTCGCGCCTTGTTGACACTGAATCCATTCGTAAAAAGGATGGTGTGCCCACGCGCCCCCTGGTGTCCACGTCCGCCGCCAGCCCATTAATGGAGTCATGGCTGCGCGGGGAAGCCGAGGTGGTGGAGCGCGACGCCCCGGTCGCACCCATGCCGCAAGCCGCGCGAGGCGGCCAAACCGGCCCCTTGCCGGCCCCATCAGACCAGGCGGCGGTGCCCGTTGCCCCGACCCAAGCAAACGGCAGGGCCGCCCACGCTCCCGTTGCCTCTCAGATCCAAAACACGCTGCCCGGGCCGAAACAAACCTCAGCAGGTGGCAGCTTGGCATCGCCCCAAGCCACCAGGGGCGAGTTGGTGGCGCGCACGTCGGCTGAAGACAAAGCCATCCATCAACGTCCTTCCATGGTCATCGATTTGCCGCAAGAAGTGCTGGAAACCTCACCAACGCAACTGCCGCCCGAGGTGCCTCCCTTGCGCATCCCAGCGGCCGTCACAGCCAATCCTTTTGCCCCCCCTACCCCCGCGCCCGTCAGCCCTCCCATTGCGCTTGTGCTGCCGGCCTCTGTAAGCCCAAGGACAACCGGCTCGCTCGAGGTCCGGGGCGCCCGGGGTGCCAAGCACACCCCGAGGCCTACGGGCTCAATCGAACTTGATCCCGCCCTGATGGCCGAGATGGAATCCGCAGCGCCTCCCAAAGCGCCCCCGGTGCGTGCCTCCCCGCAGGTGGTGTCGCGCCCCAAGACGAAGTCGGTACCACCCGTGACGGCCAAGACCCGCACAGGGGAATTCGATCAACTGGAGAAGGACTTTTTCGCGCGCGAAGCTGAGCTGTACAAAAGCGATAAGCCCGACAGCTTCGACGATCTCGAATAGGCCCTCGCTTACTTTATGTGGCGAGCCACGAGACCTCAACTCCGCCCATCGGCCCGCTAACCCTCAAAGCCAATTCGCCCGAAACAGGTCCCGCAAATCCGGCGCGCGGCGTCTCGGGCTTGTCGAACCGCAAATGATAAGAGCGTGAAAACGCGGTTTTTTCGGGAAAGAACACCCGCTCATAAGGCACCGGCAGCTTCAAACGATCCACGTCGCTAGGAAAGGTTTCATCGCCCGTGCCGTCGCTCAAGCTGATGCGCCAAGTGGAATCCCGCTTTTGCAGATCGTTCCATCGAAAGTCGGTGGTTTGCACCGTGAGATGAAAATCGTAATACGCCCGCGCTTTGTCCAATTCTGAGGCACGCAAGCTCGCCTTGTCCTCACGCGAAAGACCATACGCCTCGGCGTATTTTTCAACGTAGGCCTCGCGAAATTCCCAACTTTTGAGCGTGGCCCACAATTCGATGATGGCGCCTTCGTTGGCCGACACCAATCGGGCGTGTCGGGTCCACCGGTCAAACACGTCACGATAGTCTTCGGCCAAGAAGCTCCGAGGTGACTCTGAAAAATCCATGGTTTCGGGCCGGCTGGGGCGGCATCCCACCAGGGTAGCCGCCCCAAATCCTCCGAAGCCCGCCGCAAGAACCTGCAGAGCCTGCCGACGCGATGGCATAAACCGCCCGCCCTTTGGGTGCTTCATCGAAAGTCCCGCTTCGCGAACAGGCTGTACAAAGGCGCTTCTTTCTCCAACACCTCGCGACCCCCTTCTTCCCTATCAACCAGGCCCAAGATGGCAGACACGTTCAAACCGAACTCGCGTGCACGCTCGACCGCCTTCAAAGCCGAGCCACCTGTCGTTATAACGTCTTCCACGATCGCCACTTTCATCCCAGGCTGCAAACCCTTGGTGCCTTCTATCCACTGCCCCGTGCCGTGGCCCTTGGCTTCCTTACGAACGTAGAACGCTCGCAGCGGACGGCCCATGATGAAGCTCATGGTGGCTGTGGCCGAAGCCAACGGATCGGCCCCCATGGTCAAACCGCCTATGGCTTGCACCTCCGGCAGCTTATCGGCCAAGAGGCGGTTCATAAGTGTTCCCACCAAGAAGTGCCCTTCGGCCCCCAACACCGTTTGTTTGCAATCAATGTAGAAGTTGCTCTTTTGGCCCGAAGCCAAGGTGACCTCGCGTTCTTCATAGGAAAACCGCTTGAGCAGTTCCAGCAGGCGCAACCAATGGCGTTGAAAAAACTCGTCTGTGGGCATGCCCGGGTTTTACAGCAAGTCTGCCGATAAAGAAACGGCGCCCAAGCTGATGCTGGACGCCGTGGACGATTTGCTATGTGGGGCGCCGTTTACAGCCCTTCGAGCGGATTGTCGCTGATCTTCTTCTTCTGGCCAGTGAAGGCCGGCGTCGTGGTCACGTTCCGCTCTTCCTTTGTGTCGGTGCCCTTGCGACGCGGCGCAAGTTGGTTTTGCTTCTCCTGCAGCTGCTGCTTCTCTTCACGCAGCCGGGTGCGCTGGGCTTCATCCTTCGCGGAGTCAATTTCGCGCTGCTTTTCAGCAATCAACGCGCCCATCTTCGCTTCCTGCTCGCGCAGCTTCGCGTCTAGCTCTTGTTCACGCTTTTGGGCTTCGCGCATGCGGGCTTCTTCCCGTTGCTGCACATCGGCGCTATAGAAGTAAAACGCGCCACCGCCTAGGACCAGCGCACCCACAATTACGCCCACAACCAAGCCCACGCTGGACTTGCTTTGCTGTTTGGCGTGTGCGTCAAGCCGCATTTGCTCTTCACGCAGGCGGGTTTCCGCATCAATGCGTGCCCGGCGCTCGGCCTCTTCAACCCGAATGCGCTCCTCCCGCTCGATGGCCAACCGCGCGTCTTCCTCGCGGCGCTTGGCATCTTCAATCTCACGAAGTCGACGCTCTTCTTCTTCCCGCACACGGCGCTCGGCATCCTCACGCGAACGCCGCTCAGCTTCCTCACGCGAACGCACGGCGGCTTTTTCTTGTTCAACGCGCTGCTCCTCCATCTTCTGGAGTTCCTGAAGCGAGAACAGAACGGAATTTTCGGCGCGCTTCTCCTGCTGGGGCATCAGAACACAATCTCCTCAAGTGGGCGACGAGGACGTCATGCGGTTAGAAAACGAAAATGAGACCGTCCTCTCGGGGTCTCATCGAAGCTGTTCAGCACAACTTGGAATGATAGCAGCCCTGCGGCATCCACCGCCAATAAACAAGCAGAGCGCGCCCATTTGTTGGAACATTGCGAAGCAACATGCATCACACCAGGCGGGGGCTCAACGCCCCGGGTGGGGTTTCAATCCCCCAGGGTGCTACTTGAACTGCTTCAGAAGCGCATCGAGTTGGTCGTCCTTCATACGGGCTTGGCCGCCGGACGAAGCCTTGCTGGTGGGCGTGGTAGCCGCGTAACTGCTTCGGCGCGCGCTGTGGCGTTTAGACGACGCGTGCGACCGGGATTTCGATTTGGAAGCTTTGTGAGAGCGGCTGCTGGCGTTGTCGCTGGTCTTGGCAACAACGGGCAGCGCGGCCGGTGGGGCTTGTACGGCAGCCACGGCAGCCACAGGGACAATCGGGGCCGGCGCCGGCGCCACGCGAGCCTGAGCGGCAGCCATGACGGCGGCCCCGGAGGCTGCAAGCTCGGGCTGCGCCTTCTGGAACCGGGAAATGGCGAACGCGCCAATGCCCACAACCCAAGCCGCCAACACCACGCCTCCCCCGATGGCCAAACGTTTCATCTTTTTGTCGCCCGTGTTGGGGACGCGGAAGTTCTCGAGAGCGTATTTGGAATTTACATCACCTGAAAAACCCATGGTGCTGCAACCATTTGCACGTTCAATGCCAATCACAAAGAGCTGCGTAACTCGTGCGCTGACAAGCCCTTGGCGTTTTGCCTCACCCCCTCATGGGGTCTTGCCCCCCCAGTCTCCGAGAGTTGGGGGCTCTCTCTTGATTCACCACACCAGCCAACCGCCCCCGCGCGGAGTATGGTGGAGGCCGTCATGACGTCATTTGTGGATCTGCACGCGCACTACCTTCCCGGGGTTGATGACGGTGCCGTCGATCTGGATGTGTCCGTGGCCATGGTGGAGGCAGCGGTAGGCATGGGATTTTCCCGTCTCATTGCCACGCCCCACCAGCGCGCGGGTATGTACATGCCCACCGCCGATGAAATCGGCCAAGCAACCTCGGCGCTCAAAGCGGGCTGCTCGGGCAAGTTTGCCGCCGTTCAGCTTGATGTGGCGGCTGAAAACTTCTGGGATGGGGTTTTTCATGACCGTTTGGCTTCGGGCGGTCTGCCCAGTTACCCCGGCGACCGTGCGTTTTTGTTTGAGGTGGAACCACGCTTGATGCCACCGCGCATTGAGGACGTTCTGTTCCAAATACGCGTGGGAGGCCGCCTGCCTGTGATGGCGCACCCGGAACGCTACCGAAACGTGCGCGCTGACCTTACGAACGCCGAGCGCCTAGGACGCAGCGCGGCGCTTGTAGTTGATCTGGCCGCCCTCGCGGGTGGCAACGGCTGGACCGAAAAGCGCGTGGCACGCCGCCTGGTAGAGGAAGGTTTAGCCCACGCGGTGGCGACCGATATGCACTCCCCCAAAGACGCGCGCGGCGCGGCGGCAGGCATGGCGTGGATCCGCAAACGATTGGGTGAGCACGCGCTTGACCGATTGCTCGCGGACAACCCTCGCCGTATTCTCGCGGGCGATTTGCCCTAGGCCGCCTCCCTCACTTACGGATCCCTTACTTGAAATCGTTTTTGAAGATCTTCACCTCTCTGTTCGTCGGAGCGGTGTGCACTTGGCTCGTTGTCCGCAACATGGACTGGAGCGCCGTTGGGGCGCAGCTGGCCAATCTGTCAGCCACTCCGGTGCTGCTTTACGTGTTGACCCTGGTGCCCACGCATTATTTCCGCGCCGCGCGCTGGGAGTACCTCTTGCGACCCATTGGCGTGTCGTTGCCGTTGAAGCGATTGCTGCCGATATCGTCGGTGGGGTTCATGGCCATCATGGCGCTGCCGTTTCGCCTGGGCGAGTTCGTTCGCCCTTACTACCTGGTGCGCGCGGGTCGCTGCCGGATGAGCGCCGCTTTAGGCACTGTGGCGGTCGAACGGGTGGTCGACGGCCTGTTTGTGTCGCTGGTGTTGTTTGCCACCTACCTCAGTTCGCGAGAAGAGTTCTCTCGTCCCATCGCCGTTTTGGGCGGAGCGTCGCTGAAATACTTCGCATGGCTATCACTGGTGATCTTCGTCTCAGCCACCATGTTTTTGGCGTTGGCTTTGAAGTGGCCGGGGTTGACGGTCAGGTGGTCGCTTCGCTTGTCGTTGCTGCCCCGGTTGGCACCAGGCCTGGCGCACAAGGTGGCCGACAAGCTGGAAGCTCTAATTCATGGCTTTCGGGCGCTTCACCAACCTGCCCATTTGGTGCCGTTCCTCCTGCAGTCGGCCGCTTATTGGGGGATCAATGGGCTGGGCATGTGGGTGCTGGCGCAAGGTATGGGCTTGCCGGTGTCGCTCGTGGCGGCCTACGCCATGATGTCGTTCACGGGTGTGGTCATTTCGCTGCCCAATTCGCCTGGTCTGGTGGGTCAGTTTCAAGTGGGCATCGTCGCCGTTTTGGCGGCTTACTTGGACCAAAGTCAGGTCGTGGCAGCCGGGGGCGCGTACGCCATTGTGGTGCATGCCATTCAGGTGGTGTGGTATCTGGGAGTGGGGGTGGCAAGCCTTCGTTTCGCCGGCGCTGGCGGATCTCTGCGGCAGATCGTCACCGAGTCGAAGGCGGCAGCGGACAATGCTGAGCCTATGGCCACGGCCTCTGAGGGAGTTAATGCATCGGTTTAACAAGACGATACAAGCATGTATTTTCGCTTTTGTTTTGCTTCTCGCTGCTCCACCTGATGTGGCCGCCAGAAGCTTACAAGAAGCGTCGTACCCATCGGACTTGGTATGGGCAACGGCCGTGCGGTTTCTGCGCGTTGATTTGCGCTTTCCGGTGCTAGAAAAAGACAAAGAAGCTGGCTACATCCTGTTTGACTATGTTCAGGAGGCCAAAGTGTACAAAGGGGCTCTCGAACTCGTGGCTTTTGAGGAAGCTTCCGGCCGGGCCGCGACCCGCGTGGCGGTCAGCGTGCCCGACCTGCCTCGGCACATCGAAGCGGTATTGCTTGAGAAGTTGGCGCGCAAACTCAAAGAAGAACTCGGCTCACCCGCGCCGGTGCGATCCAGACCCAACAAGGATGACAGCAAGGGCACTGGGGAGCCCAGCAAACGCAAGCCCACCGAGAAACAACCCGACGATGCGGATCCCAACCAACCCGTGCGCGGCGAAGACGGCCTGCCGCGGCTGCCCACGAGAGAGTTGCCTCGGCCGCAAGAATAGGCAGCCAGCCAGCCGGCGCGCCGCTTAGTGGTAAGCCTTCAGGCCAACTCAACCACGGTTTGACCTTCTTCGACGGCCTGGCCCTCCTGCACCAGAATGGCGGTCACTTGCCCCGCGCTGGGCGCCTCAACAGGCATCTCCATTTTCATGGATTCGAGAATGACTACCACCTGCCCTGTGTCCACGCTGTCTCCAACCTTGACTTCAATCTTCCAAACCGTGCCGGCAATATGCGCTTCAATGCGGGTGGCCATCGTCCCTGCAGCCTAGGGTTGCGGACGCAAGCGGTCAAGTTTGAGGGCGGGCAACGTGCGTGCCCCGTGTTCATAGCGCCCAATGCTCGGCACGGCGTGACGGGCGCAGCCGCCATCGCAGCGGGGCTTTTAAGCGCCACCATGGCGCTTACGACCCCCGCCCTTGCGCACCCCGAAAGCGCCCCGGAGCTCGTGAACCGCTACATCACCGTGGTCGTGCACGGGCCGCAACTTGAGATTTCGGTCGCACGTCTCTATGGCCAAGGCCCCGCCACCGACCTTCGCCGCCGCGCCGATGGTGATGACGATGGACAAATTTCTGATCTAGAGCGCGAACAGCTTGAACAGCAACTGGGTGGCGAAGCCCCATCGTGGCTGACGGTCCGCCTTAACGACCGGGAAATTCGCCCTCTGGTTCACTTAAGTGTCGACATGGGCGGGCAGCGGGGCACAGGACGGCACCCCCTGGTGGTGGAAGCAAGGCTACCTATGCCCAGGGTTGGCAGCGAGCTCAATTTGGAACTCACGCCAGGCCCTCCTCCCCCTCGACATGGCGAAACGGAGGTGATGGCGGTGTTGGGCTCAGGCTGGGAGCTTGTGGCCAGCCGGGGCCCAGGAGGCTCAAAAGCCTTACTGCACAAACCAACCGCTCACTCGCAGGACGCGATCGCGTTTGTTCTACGCCGCCGATCGGCAGCAAGCCCAGGCTGGCCCCGAACGATCTTGCCTGCAGGGGCCCTTGCGGCGTTGAGCGCAGGCTTGTTCTTGTGGTCTCGCCGTCGTCGGCGTTAACGCAAGGGGACGGGATAAGGAAAGTTCAACCCATCAGAGGGCGGGAACTTTGCGGTCTTTACGGCCTTCTCCACGCAATCACCCGTGGGTGTGCCAGCAAACTTTCCCGTCACCTGAGCCTCGTCAACCTTGCCGCTGCTTCCCACCTTCAGGTTCACGTTTGCGGTGCCCGGAACTTTGTACTGCTGGTAACAGGCGCTGGTTTTGGGCGCGATCGACATCATCCCCTTGACGATGTCCGACTTGCTCAGGGGCCCCAACTTCTTTGCAGGCTCTGCAGCGGTTGGCGTGGGCGATGCCGAGGGCCCTGACGGCTTTTTCGGCGTTCCCCCGATGGCGCCCGCCAACAGGTCGTCGAGCGAACCCTTTTTGGGCGCCGCAGCTTCTGGCGCCGGGGCTGGTTTTGGGGCCGCCACCACGGGGGCTTCTTCGGCGGCGGGCTTTGGACTTGCGGTTCCCGACGAAGGCTTTTTCCCTGAACTGGATGGTCGCTTCGACCCGCTGCCTTTGTCGCTGTTGACAGGCGCTGCGGCTTGTTCGCGCGGAGGCAATGGCTCGTCGACCGTCGCCGGCGGCGTTTCGGTGGGCGCGGGGGGCGTGGACGGAGGTACCGCAGCCGCCGGGGCCGTGGCGACGGGCTCGGGGGCCGTGGCCGGCGCCACGACAGCAGCCGGCGGTGTCTTCAAAATCACAAACGTAAAGCCCACCAACAGCACCACAACCAAACCGACGAGCCCCCAAACGTATGTTGGTATCCCGCCGCCCGCGCGCGCAGGCATAAGCATCGGCGACATCGGCGCCAAGGGCGCCGCAGAGAAGGTGGGAAGCTCGGACGCCGTAGGGGGCCGACCCAAGCCACCCCCAAACGGACTCGACCCGGGCTTGTTGCCCAAAGTCATGGCGGCCATGGAACGAATGTCGATAAGCCCGGAGCCCTCCGAGGCCGGGCTGGGGGATGCGGCCGCCGGCGAGGAACCGTAACCAGCATTTCCGCTTGCCGAAAATGCCCCAAAGCCAGGCGAAGCCGATGGCGAGGGTGCCGCCAATGCTTCCAAATTGGAAAGCGAGAACAACACCGAGTTTTCAGACCTTTGCGCCGTAAGCCCGGCCCCGCCTCCGCCGGACGACGACGCAGGCGCCGCGGCCGCGGGCACATTGAAGAAGCCCCCGCCACCGCCCGAGGCGCCGTGGGAAGAAGGCGCGGCGTGCGCGGCCACCGAAGCAAAGGGATCGGCCCCTCCTGCCTGGGGCGCAAACAAATCTTGACCCGCGGGCGCGTGGCTCAAAGCCCCCGGCGCGCCGAACACCTCTGTGGCCTCTGAACGTTTCTGGGCGCCATTGCTGGCCGCGGGCGACGGGGTGGCGTCGTCGTCACCAAACATGCTCTCGGCGGTGCCGGGTGGATAAACCGCTGTGGGCTGGGGCGCAAACGGGCTGTCAGCGTCTTCAAAGCCGCCACCGGCCGAGGCCGCGGACAGCGCGTTGGAAAACTCGGCAATGGCAGAGACCTGGATCCAATCGGCCATGCCCTCGCGCCAAGCAAACGTTTCGCCCGAAATTTCGGTCCTGGCGATCCGCGTTGACACATCGGCTTCGGTCAGCGGCCCAACTTGCTCGCCCTCCACCACCACGTACCAAACGGCGTCTGATCCCGCCGGCATCTGCTGCCCGGCGTGGGACTCCGCTTGCGGCGCCTCCTCGGCGGCCTGATCCGCATCTCCGCGCACCACAATAATGTGGCTGCACTTCTTGCAGCGGATCTTAAAGACTTTTCCACGGACTTTGTCGTCCGAAATTGAGTACTTGGCGGCGCAGGCTTCACAAACAATTTTCATTGAGCCCTCATACAGTTAGCGGCCTCCCGTGGGCAGCTTCGGCCACAATAACGATCCCCCGCCCCCATGGCAAGAGAGCAACGCATGGAGACACGTCTTACAAGGCTTTTAAGTTCAATAAGTTAGTGCAGGTAAGGGCGCACCGCACGCGGCGTTTTCGCTTTGTGCCGCGGGTTTAGGCAAATGGGTGGCCATTGATGATGGTTTGTTCCCGCCCTGGGCCCACCGAAACCACGTCCAAAGGCACCCCCGCCAGGGCGCTGACCCGGTCCAAATACCGGAGGGCGGTGTCGGGCAGCCCCGCAAGTCCGCCTTCGGCCGCCGTGCGACTCCACCCGGCGTGCTCCTCGTAAACAGGCTCAACCTGCTCGAGGTCTTCCCAATCCGAGGGCATTTCTTCCAACTGCTTGCCTCGCAGCTTATAGGCAACGCAAAGCTTTACTGAGGGCATGTCTGACAAAACATCGAGCTTGGTGAGCGCCAAGCTTTGGATGCCCGACAACCGAATGGCCAGACGCAACGCCGGCAGATCCAACCAGCCGCACCGGCGGGGGCGGCCTGTGGTTGACCCAAACTCAGCGCCGGCTTCGCGCAGGTGCTGGCCGGTGGCGTCGTTCAGTTCGGTGGGAAAAGGGCCCATGCCCACCCGGGTTGCGTACGCCTTCACAATGCCCATTACCGAATTGATGCGGGTGGGCCCGATTCCCAAGGCGGCGCACGCCCCGCCAGCCGTGGTGGAGGAGGACGTCACGAAGGGATAAGTTCCGTGGTCGATGTCCAAAAGCACGCCTTGTGCGCCTTCCAGCAATACGTTCTTGCCAGCAACGATCTGCTGGTGAATGAAGGCCGAAGCGTCGCCCACGTAGGGCGCCAGCTCTTGCCCCAAGGTGAGGTATTCGCGGGTCACCGCTTCGACGTCGGGCAGCGGCTCAGTGCTGGCCGACAGCAACGGCGCGAGCAAATCCAGGTTGTCTTTGAGGCGCTTACGAAAGCGGTCGGGCCGAAACAAATCGTCGATGCGCAGCCCCGTGCGCGCGGCTTTGCTCTCGTATGTGGGACCGATGCCTCGCTTGGTTGATCCCACCGCCGCCGGACCTTGCTCCCGCAAGGCATCGAGCATTCGGTGATGCGGCAACGTCATATGAGCCACCCGAGACACCACCAGCTTGGTCGCATCGGAAAGCAGCCCGTGGCTGCGGAACGCCCGAATCTCTTCCACCAGCACCTTCGGATCCACCACCATGCCCTCGCCCACAACGCATGTCACTTGCGGGCGCAGCACGCCCGAAGGCATCAGGTGGGTGACGTACTTTTGGCCATTGACCACCAAAGTATGGCCGGCATTGGCGCCGCCGCCCCAGCGGGCCACCACATCGGCGTTCTCGGTGAGCAGGTCAACGACCTTGCCCTTCCCTTCGTCGCCCCATTGGGCGCCGACTACAACAGCTACAGGCATGTTTCTTCTTTTCCGTTTTCACTCAACGGGCAACGTTTTGTCGTTTTTGCCCACCACAAGAACTTCACTGTAACCCCAGCGGCGGGCGTACGCTTGCGCATCCTTGGGATTCATAACGCCGCCCACGCTCGCGCGCAGGCCCTTGTTGCGCAATTTGTGGGCCCGCGCCTCAGCAGCTGGGGCATCCCCCACCACCAAGGTGCCTCCCTGGCCGTTCCGAGGGCCTGGCAACACGCTGCCTTGCAGCGTCTCCAATGCCCCGACCGTCAGTTCAACGTCGATGGCAAAACCCACCGCCGGACGCGGGCGACCGTACCGCCCCATCAAGGCGTCGTATCGACCACCGGCCACCACGGCATCGGCAGCGCCATGCACAAAGCCTTGGAAACGCACGCCGGTGTAGTAGTCAAAACCGCGGATTTCGCCCAGATCCACATGGATGCGCCCGGCCGCCAGTCCCCGCTCTGCCAGCCTGTCCGCCACCTCGCGCAAGTCGGCCAGGGCCCGTCGCACATCTGCGCCCGGCGCTTTGGCCGCGGCCGTTTCCAGCACCTCGGGAGGGCCGGCGAGTGTGGGCAGAAGCTGTGCAAAGGCCACCATGTTTTTGGGGCCCGCCGCAGACTGCAGCAGTTCAGCCACGCCGGCGCGGTCGCGTTTGGCCAGCCGCTGATGAAAGCTGGCAACCAAAGGTTCGGGCAAACGCACAGCTTCAATCACCGCGCGCGCCAAACCGGGGTGCGCCAAGTCCACTGTCACTTCCCGAAGTCCCACCGCCCCCAATGCATCCAGCGCCACGGAGATAGCTTCAACATCGCCATCGGGCCCTTCCAAGCCCGCAAGCTCAACGCCCGCTTGAATGAGCTCTTTTTGCGTACGGGCCGTGGCGTCGTAGCGAAAAACAGGCCCTTCGTAGCACATACGAATGGGTCCGGTTTCATCGCGGAAGCGGGTGGCCATAAGCCGCGCCACTTGCGGCGTGATGTCGGGTCGCAGGGCGAGCACTTGCCCGGAGCTGGGCTCAACGAAACGCAAAGCGGACGCGCGACCGTCGCTGCCCAAGCCACGCGCCAAGACGGCTTCGTACTCAAACGCCGGTGTAATCACCTGCGCAAACCCCCACCGCTCGAACACGCCAATCAGCGTTTCGGCAACTTGGCGGCGCGCCGCCGCAGCACCCGGCGCGTAGTCGCGGATCCCGGCCGGCAGACGTAACGATGAAGGTTCAACCATAAGTCCGCGTTTTCAACTACAGCTTGTTGACCGGATTGCGAACTTCGCCCTTGAGCAAGAAGTCTACAAAAACGTGCGCCAATTCCACCGCCACCTTCACTTGCGCCTCCTTGGTGGATGCCCCTGTGTGCGGCGATGCCAATACGTTGTCCAGTTGGAACAAAGGCAATGAGCCGCAGGGCTCTTCCTCGAAAACGTCGAGCGCGGCCCCGGCGAGATGGCCGCCTTTCATGACCTCGTAAAGTGCGTTTTCGTCAACGATGCCACCGCGGGCGCAGTTGATGAGGTAAGCGTTTTTCTTCATCTTCAGCAGATTGTCGCGGCCGAACAAACCTTTGGTCTCAGTGGTCAGCGGCATGTGCAAGGTGATGAAATCCGCGCGGGAAATGAGCTGGTCGAGGGACACATATTCAACGCCCGCAGGAGGTGTGGCGCCCTGGGGAATGAAGGGGTCATAAGCCAGCACCTTCATCTTGAGCCCCACGCCGCGTTCACCCACTTGTCGCCCTATGTTGCCGAAGCCCACAACACCCAGCGTTTTGCCGGTGATCTCCACGCCGGAGAACGCTTTTTTGTCCCACTTGCCCGCTTTCATGCTGGCGGTCGATTGGGGAAGCTTGCGGGCCAAGGCGAACATATAAGCCAACGCCAACTCGCCGGCCGCAATGGCGTTGCCCGAGGGCGTGTTGATCACTTGCACGCGCTTTCGCGTGGCTGCCTCAACATCGATGTTGTCAACGCCCACTCCCGCGCGGCCTACAATTTTCAGGTTGGGGGCGGCGTCGATGATGGCGGCCGTGATTTTCGAGGCCGAACGCACCGCCACGGCATGGTAGGGCGCGACAGTTTCGCGCAGTTGCTCGGGGCTTTGTCCGGTGATCACATCCACCTTCAGTCCCGCGTCGCTCATGATGGTGACGGCATCGGCAGCCATGTCGTCCGCCACGAGCACCCGGTATGATTCCTGCGACATTGTGTGATGATCCTTTTTCCGTGATGAAAGCGAGGGGCGTTGGGCGCCGGTGTTCTAGTACACGTTGGCGGCTTGGCCAACAGCAAATGCTGCCGCAAGCGGGCAATTTATAAACCCCTGCAAACGCCCGCGGGCGCAAGGCGGCGTTCACAGGGGGATCGGCTGCCTTTTTCAAACGAAATGCGCGGGGCCTAGCCGTTCGCGGCCGCGAAACGCTTCATCTTGTCGGCCAGCGCCTGGCACCCGGCCAGAGGCATCGCGTTATAAATCGAGGCGCGAATGCCGCCCACGCTCCGGTAGCCCTTGAGCGCAACCATGTCTTCCTTGCTGCATTCCTTCACGAAGAGCTCGGTCAGGTCTTCAGTAGGCAAGCGGAAGGTCACGTTCATGTGGCTGCGGGCCGCAATGTCGGCCACGGTGCCTTGATAAAAGCCGCCAGAACCGTCGATGGCGTCGTAAATAAGCTTCGCTTTCTGCGCGTTGATGGCTTCGATCGCCGCCAAGCCCCCTTGTCGCTGCATCCAGCGGAAGGTCTCGAGCAACACGTAGATGCCAAAGGTGGGCGGCGTGTTCAAGCAGCTTTTGTTGTCGGCCAGTACCTGCAGATTGAAGATCTCCGGCGTGCTTTCGGGAATGCGGCTGTAAACATCTTTGCGCACGATCACCAAAACAACGCCCGAGGGCCCCAGGTTCTTCTGGGCCCCCGCGTACACAAGCGCGGTCCGGTCGATGGGATGTGGGCGCGACATCATTTCCGAGCTGGCGTCCACCACAAGGGTTGGGTGCGAAGGCCACTCGGCCAGGCGATGCCCGTGCACGGTTTCGTTCGAGCACACATGCAAATACGCCGCATCAGGGGACGCGGTCCATCCTTGAGGAGGCCTATCGAAGGCGGTTTCTTTGCTCGAAGCGATCACCTTGATCTTGTCGCCGTATGCAGCCTCTGCCGCTTGCGCGGCCTTCTGCGACCATTGGCCGCTCACCACGTATTCGGCGGTGCCGGAAAGTATGTTCATGGGCACCACGTTGAACAGCTGCGTGGCCCCACCTTGAAGAAAAAGAATGTCGTGCGTATCAGGCACGGCGAGCAGGGATTTGCACAACGCAATGGCTTCATCCAACACGCCATCGAACTCTTTGCCACGGTGGCTAACTTCTGCGATCCCTACGCCTTTGCCTTCGAAATCAAGCAGGGCTTTGGCCGAGGCCTCAAGCACCTCCGTAGGAAGCATGGCGGGACCGGCAGAGAAGTTAAACAAGCGCTTGGTCATCAGTGGGTTCTCTTTTCTGTTGCGAGGGTGGCGGTAACATAGTCGACCGCGCTGCGGAGCGGGAGGCCCTGAACAATCCCCATGAACGGTTTTTGAGTCTTAGGTGGGTGCCGTCCAATCAGAGCCTGGTGGTCGCAGCACCAACTCGTGCGTCCACCCGCGGGGGTGTTGATTGTGCAAAAATTCGCATGCCTCGGCGATTGACGCCTGCGGAATGGCACGTTCAATCCCATTGCGCGCCACCCAGCTTTCGGTGCGCGGGCTCTCGATGGCGCCGTCTATAGGTAAGTAAGCCACATGTACGCCGCGCTCGCGCCACTCCTTCGCGGCAACTTGAAGCAACGCCCGCAATCCATGCTGAACAGCGCCCAACGCCGCGTATCCGGACTTTGTGCGCACACCCGATGAAGTTCCGATCTGCAAAAACGTGCCTTGCCCCCGCGCCAGCATGGGGGGCCCTAGGGCGCGCAGCAGGTTCCAGGAACCGCGTAAATAACCGTCAAAACCACGCTGAAGCTCGTCCTCAGCCAAATCAACCAAAGGCATGGCGCCGAACCGACCTCCGGCCGTTTGCGCGGCCACACAAAGGTCGATGTGCGGATACGCGGACACAACGTGGGCAATGGTGTCGGGGCGCTGAAGGTCGCAGACCGCTTCAACGCCCTGCCCTCCTGCATTTGTTACATCCAACGCCAAAGCCTGAACATCTTCAGGTGTTCGCGCGCCACACAGCACGCGCCAGCCTTTGGCTGCGAAATGCAAGGCGATCGCGCGCCCCAGGGTGCGCACACCAACGATGAACAGTGTAGGTGCGCCGGCGGAAGCTTGTGCGGACATGGCAGCAGTGTAGCGGCTCATGACGCGCACTTGATCATCCGATGCAGAAAAGTAAGTCGCTTCTGGGACAAAGGAACCGCTTCGGCGGCGTAAACTCTCATGGCCCCATCTGTTCGCGCAACCACCTCACCGCTCGTCAAGGCAGCCGTCGCCGCTGTGGTTATCACCGCCGGTCTTGGCGGCTTTTTGGTGGTTCGCCAGCTTGCGCCCAAACCCCGTGCCGTGGTGGCCGAGCCGCCTCCCCTCACGTGGGTGGAGCCGGAGCCGGTTGCGCCCGCCCCGCAGCCGGCTGCCCCGTTGCCCGACCAGCTGGTCCACGAGCCCGTGCCACCGCCCCTCGCCGCGGTGCAGGTGCAGGCCCCGCCAGATGAGGTGCCCGTTGCAAAACTGAGGCAAGACCAGTTGGAGGCCGCGCTGGGCACGGCCACGGATTCAAACCGCAAACTGCAGATCATGCGGCGTCTGAACAAAGAACGCCCGCCCTACGCGCGGTACGCGGTGGCGGTGATGTTCGCCGACCCCGACAAGGCCGTTCGGCTCGAGGCGTTGCGCATTGTAGAGGCCATCGACACCACCAATGACGTGCTCATGGCGAAGGTGCGCGCGATGTATCTTCACGAACAGGACCCCGAGGTCAAAGCGCAGTTTGATCGTCTGGTGCAAAAGTTCCGGCCACAAGAGGAAGCTGAAGCGCGTGCGCGCGAAGAAGCGACACGCCTCGAGGCTCAGGCACTGCTGCCGCAGTGACGAGGTCCCATGCGAATTCGGTTATCCCCGCACCCATCCAGGCTCAAGGGAATCAGCCTTGTGGTGGGGGGCTTGGTTTCGCTCAGTCTGTGCGCCTGTGGCCTGGGCAACACCGGGCAACGGACGCAGAGCAACCTTGCCATTTCGGGTGATGTGAGCGGCACCTGGGAAGGCGCCTTCGAGCGTGAGTTGGCAACCGAGGCGGCGGCGCCCGCTGACCGCGAAACCCAGCGCCACACCTGGCGGTTGCGACAAGTGGGAAACCAAGTTCGCGGCGTGGTGTTCATAGAGGTCACCTTGGTGTCGGGCGATGGACGGCCGTATCTTTGTAGTGGCCGCACGAGCTTAACCGCCTGGCTGACCAGCGAGGTTGAAGGCAAACGGGAGGGCTCGCGGCTGGTGCTTTCCGAGAAAGGCAAGCCGCGAATTGATGGCCCTTGCCAGCCGCCACCGCGTCAGCCCACTCGGTTTGAAGGTCGGCTCCACGGCGACACGATTGCGCTGTTGGGCGACGAGGGTCGGCGCCAATTGGTGCGGCGGCAAAGCGCGGCGAATCGTGCTGCGGCCACAACGGCCGAGTTGGCCATCATTGCACCCCAAACAACCTTCGCCTTGGTGGCTCCTGGTCCCGCTCTGTCGATGCCCGGCGCCCTGGCGGCGTTGCAGGGGCATTGGGTTTGGGAGCAACAGAATCAACTACCCAATGGCGACGGCAAACGCGAGCGCGAAGAATGGCACCTGGTTCAAGAGGGCCCCGAGGTGGTTGGGTTCTACGATCGTGTGGTTGAACACCGATCGAACGACGGCAGGCTTTATCGTTGCAACGGCGCCATCAGCTTCCGCACAGTCACACGCTACGAAGTGCATGGCGTGGTGGCAGGCCCGCAATTTCTGATGTCAGAGCAAAGCTTCGAGGTCATCGAAGGCAGTCCCTGCGATGACGGCAAGCGCCAATTGGATAGCTATCAAGGCGAAGTGCGGGAATCGCAAATTGTGCTGAAGCTGGGCTTGGGCCAGCAAGTGCTTCGTAAAGCCCGCCCCAGCGTGCCCACGCAGAGCCTTTAGCGCCCTTCGTTCATTCGTCGTCGTCGAAGTACGAAATGGCGCGCAATCCGTCGCTCACGCTGTCCTCAAAAAACGCATCCGTCATCTCGTCGACGTAGGCAGAATCAAGCGCAAGCAGCTCGGCGCGCTCGAACTCTTCGAAGCTGCTGTACATGTCACTTTGTCGCATTGCTGGTCTCCGGCTGAGGGCCCACTCGCCTGGCGAAGTGAGCAGATTAACTACATGTAGGACAAAGTAACCCAAGTAGAATCCCCGTCAAATTTTCTGATCACATTCCTGGGGCGTGATTTGTTGATGAACCGGGCCGGATAGTGTTAGGACCGTTCGCCCCAGCATGGGTCGAGTCATCGCGGTAGCGAATCAAAAAGGGGGGGTCGGCAAAACGACCACCGCCGTCAATCTGGCCGCATCTTTGGCGGCGGCGGAGAAGCGCGTGCTTTTGGTTGATATGGATCCCCAAGGCAACGCCACGTCGGGGCTGGGACACGCCAAAAATGACATCGAAACCAGCGTCTACGACGTGTTGCTGGGTGACGCCGCCATCGCCGACGTGATCCTGAAAACCGAGCTGGCGTTCCTGAACTTGCTGCCGGCAAATCAGAACCTGTCGGGTGCCGAGATCGAATTGGTGGCCGCCGAGGGGCGCGAACAGCGGCTGCGCAAGCCGTTGCGCCAAGTGGCCGCTAATTACGATTTCATTCTCATCGACACACCCCCGTCTTTAGGGCTGCTCACGCTCAACGCTTTATGTGCGGCCGACGCGGTTCTGGTGCCGCTTCAGTGTGAGTACTACGCGCTTGAAGGGCTTTCCGACCTCAAGAACACCATCGACCTCGTGGGACGCTCTTTGAATCCGGGTTTGGCCATTGAGGGCATCGTTTTGTGCATGGTGGACACGCGCCAGAATCTCACCGAGCAGGTGACCGAGGAGGTGAGGCGGCATTTCGGCCCGGCCGTCTACAACGCCATGATCCCCCGCAACGTCCGGCTTTCTGAAGCGCCCTCTTTTGGCAAACCGATCTTGCTTTACGACGTGGCGTCCAAAGGGGCGAAAAGCTATTTGGAGGCGGCCAAGGAGTTTTTGCAGCGCTACGAAACGCTTAGCAACAAGCTGGCGGCCAAGGAGATCTCGGCATGATCCCCACCAAACGCAAGGCCTTGGGTCGCGGTTTGGCGGCGCTTATTCCGGGCGCGAACGAAGCTGCCGCAACCACAGCCGAAGCCACCGATTCGTCCCATCGCCAGGGCCTTCGTAGCGCACCGATCGAGGATCTGCACCCTGGCCGGGGCCAGCCCCGCAAGACTTTCCGAGACGAAAGCCTGGATGAGCTGGCCGATTCGATCAAAGTGCAAGGCATCATTCAACCCATCCTTGTGCGTCCGCGCGAAGCGGGTGGATTTGAAATTGTGGCCGGCGAGCGACGATGGCGTGCCGCTCAGCGCGCAGGACTTCACGAAGTGCCCGTGGTGGTTCGCTCGCTCACCGACGCCGAAGCGGCCGAGGCCGCGTTGGTTGAGAACCTTCAGCGTGAGGACCTAAACCCGATCGAAGAAGCCCGCGGGTTGGATCGGTTGATGAAAGACTTCGGTCACACCCAAGACGCCTTGGCGGTGCGTGTGGGCAAAGAACGCAGCACCGTGGCGAACGCACTCCGTTTGCTGAAGCTGCCTGAAAAAGTGCAAGCCATGGTGGTGGAAGGCCGCCTGTCGATGGGGCATGCGCGGGCCATTTTGGGCCTGGAGGCGCCGCTGGCTATGGAGCAGCTGGCGCGGCAAACCATCGCCAAAAACCTTTCCGTGCGGGCGGTCGAAGCTCTGGTTAAGAACGCCCGCAGCGGCGCCGAGAAGCCTGTGGCCCCTCCCCCCGTGGCGCCGCCAAGGCAGTCGGCGGCGGCCCGCGACCTCACCGATAGGTTGCAACGCTCGTTGGCCACCCGGGTCAAGGTGGTGGAATCAGGTCCCGGCGCGGGGCACCTTGAGATTTTCTACCATTCTCTCGATGAACTGGATCGCATACTCGGGCGCATCCTGCTTTCATGACTTCCTCAGACGACAAGCAACACGCCCGTAAAAACGAACGGATTCAGCTTGCGCTGGAGATCCGGTATCGCTCTGCAGGCGCATTTTTGGTTTCGTATTCAGTGAACCTGTCGAAGGGCGGCTTGTTTATTGAAACCAAAACGCCCTTGCAGCCCGGCCAATCGATCGATCTGCGCGTGCTGACGCCGGAAGAGCAAACCATTGAACTGTCCGGAGTGGTGGCCTGGGTGCGAACCGCGGCCGATTCCAGCCCAGGAGATCCTCCTGGCATGGGCATCTCGGTGCAAACACCCGAAGAAACTTACGGTCTGCTCGTGGACCAAATGGCGTCGAGGTTCTCGGGCATCAAGGTTCTCTTGGCGCTGGGCCCCGGTCAGGATCGCACGCGGGCGGTGGTGAAGCGCCACCTGGATGCCATCGTCGCTTGCAAAGTGGTCGATGTGGACGACGCTTTTTATCCTCAGGACGACGGTCAGTTCGACTTGGCCATCGTGAACCTTGATTGGCTGGAAGCCGAAGACGTTGTGGGGCGCGTTCGTGAAGGCAAACGCCCTGTGCCTCTCATCGCTTTGGGCCATAGCCACGCCAGCCGGGCCCGCGGCGGCAGCTTGGGTGCCGTGGCCGGGCTTGAGAATCCGCCATCATTTTCCGACTTGCGATCAGCTGTGATGGCGGCGCTGACGCAACCAGAGTCGGTCAGCGCTTAGCCGTTGGCCAGGGGCTCCAGCACCACAAGCGGGGCCCCCGCTTCAACGGCCGCGCCTTCGCCCACCGATAGCGAGGACACAGTGGCGGCCCTGGGCGCGCGCATCTCGTTTTCCATTTTCATGGCCTCCACCACCAAGAGCGGCTGCCCTTCCGCCACGCGCTCGGCCGGCTTGACCAAGATCTTCACCACCCGCCCCGGCATGGGCGATCTCACCACCAAGGGCCCTTGAGGCCCCCGCGGGGCTTCGATGCCCAGGGCGGCCAGCACCGCTTTGCGTGAGTCTTCCACGCGCACAGGCACTTGCTGCCCCCGCAATCCGACGGTAAGGGTCGAGCCCGCGCCGCCGTCCACGTTTGCCAGTACCACGGCATTTTGCTCCTGCCAAAACCACTGGGTGCTGCCGCGCGCGTTCAGCCGCTGGCTTACCCGCACGGGTTCAGAATCTGCCACCTGCACATCGAACACGCCTTCGCCAACGGGGTGCACATGCACAAGCATTTGCGTCCCCGCCACCGAAATCGCGAATTGTCGTTTCACAGCTTAACCACCCCGAACTTGGGCGGGGTTAACCTTCCATGAAACTCTTCAGGCGCTTGCTGCGCGAGGGGTGGCGCAGCTTGCGCAACGCCTTCGCCTCGATTTGACGGATGCGCTCGCGCGTAACCTCGAAGTCTTGACCCACCTCTTCCAAGGTGTGGTCGCTCTTTTCGCCGATGCCGAAGCGCATGCGCAGCACCTTTTCTTCGCGCGGGGTCAAGGTGGCCAGAACGCGGCGGGTTTGTTCCGCCAGGTTCATCGAGATCACGGCATCAGAAGGCGAGATCACGCTCTTGTCTTCGATGAAATCGCCCAAATGCGAATCTTCTTCTTCGCCAATGGGGGTTTCCAACGAGATGGGCTCCTTGGCGATCTTCAAGACCTTGCGGACCTTGTCGATCGGCAGCTCCATCTTTTCGGCGATCTCTTCAGGCGTGGGCTCACGCCCCAACTCCTGCACCAAGTAGCGGCTGGTGCGGATCAGCTTGTTGATGGTTTCGATCATGTGCACCGGAATGCGGATGGTGCGGGCTTGATCGGCGATGGCGCGGGTGATGGCTTGCCGGATCCACCACGTGGCGTAGGTGCTGAATTTGTAGCCGCGCTTGTACTCGAATTTGTCCACGGCCTTCATCAGGCCAATGTTGCCCTCTTGGATTAAATCGAGAAATTGCAGGCCGCGGTTGGTGTACTTTTTGGCAATCGACACCACCAAACGCAAGTTGGCTTCCACCAATTCGGCTTTGGCCAGTTCGGCTTGGCGCTCGCCGTCTTCAATTTCGCGAACCGTGTCGCGCAGAACGTCTTCTTGAAGGCCCGTTTCTTCTTCAACGGTTTTCACCTTCTTTTGCGCGTTCATGATGATACGCGCCATATCCTCAAGCTCGTCTGAACGCAGGCCCAGCTTCTTGGCCACGGCCTTCTTGCGCACGTCTGACGAGCGCTGCTCACGCAGGGTTTTGCGCAGCTCTTTGATCGGCAACCCCGAGCGCCGTTCACACTCGGCAACTTCGCGGTTGGCGGTCTCGATGCGACCTACATAGCCTTTGAGCACAATGACGATGCGGTCGATCTGCTTTTTGTTCATGCGCAGATCGTGCAGCGCCTCGAACATTTCGTGCTTGTGCTTGTCGACCTGGCCCTTGAGCTTCTTCTTGGTGGCCTCGGAAGGCACCTTGCCATCGCCGTCTTTTTCGAACAGCTTTTCAATTTCGCGCTGATGGCGTTTGACCTTGTCAATGACTTTGCAAACGCGCTCGATGTGAAACTGCTCGTCGTAATCTTCAGCTTCTTCGTCGGCGTCTTTGACCACCTCTTTGACGCGAACCTTCTGCTTGCGCAGCTTTTCCGCCAAGTCGATGATCTCATTGATCGCCACGGGCGAATTGAGCACCACCTGCAGCACGCGGCGTTCGCCGTCTTCGATGCGCTTGGCGATTTCAACTTCGCCTTCGCGGGTCAGCAGCGAAACGGATCCCATCTTGCGCAAGTACATGCGCACGGGGTCGTTGCTCTTAGAGTATTCCTCGTCTTCTTCGGCCTCTTCGCGGGCTTCAGGTTCGGCTTCCGCCTCCTCTTCGACCATGGCACGGTCGCCCTTCATGGACGCCGCCGAGTTTTCAACGATTTCGATGCCCTCGCCGCCTAGCGCCGAAAGCCAATCATCGATCTGATCGGAAGACACCACGCTTTCCGGCATGTGGTCGTTGACTTCCTCATATGTGAGGTAGCCCTTGGCTTTGCCCATGGTGATGAGCTCGCGCTTTTTGCGCTCGATCTCGCCATCGTCCCTAAAGCCACCCTTTGACTCACCAGCGCCCGCGCGCTTTTTTCGCCCCGGCTTTGGGGCAGCGGCAACCAATTCAGGTTCGCCAGCATCGTCGGTGATGTCATCCGCGTCGTCGTCGAGCATATCGATCATTGTCATCTCAGTGCCGTAGGTGAGCGTCTAGCAGCGATTGTTTGTGCCTGATCAATTCAAACTGTTTCAAAGTCATGGCCTGGACCTCAAGGTCGTCACCCCGAGCCAGAGCCTCATTCAAAGAACGTGCAACCATAGCGACTTGTTCGTCCAGGTGCACGAGCTCAAGCTTAACGAGCATTTCATTGAGCGCGTGGTCGGCCCGCTCCATGTTGCGATAGCCGGCCCCCTCGGTGACGGCCTTGGCCACCGCGTCACGCACTTCCGAGGCGCCGGCATCCAGCCAGGCGGGAACGTCGAGGCGCCCCTGCTGGGACAGCGTCTCCAGCGCCGACAGCGCGTAGGCGCGTAGGTCGGCGTCCTTGAGCAATTGCGCCGCACGACCCGCTTGCGGGGAACCGGCCAAATCGGGGCGATTCACCAGCACCGCCAAAATCTCCAATTCGAGGCCTGACAATGCCCGGGGCTGGACCACCGGCTTGGCCATACCCACAGGCGAAGCGGCGGAGCCCGATTCGGCTCGTCCTTCCTGTTTTCGCCGCAAGTTGTTGAAGGCCGCCCGCACCGCCCGCCCCACCTGCGACGAATCCATTCCCAAGGTTGCGGCCAAGCGGCCCGCGTAAAGCTCGCGCGCGGTTTGATTCTTCACCTGCGCCAACACGGCCGCGGCCTGCTCCAATGCAGCCACGCGGCCTGGCACCGAGGCATCGGCCTCGAACGAAACCGTGTCGATGAACTGTTCGACCATGGGTCGCGCGGTTTCAATCAAGCGCACAAACGCCTCTTTGCCCCGCTGGCGAACGAAGTCGTCAGGATCCACGCCCGCCGGCATACGCGCCACGCGGCCATCGATGTCAGCGTCTAGGAACAGCGGCAACGCCCGACGAACCGCCCGCTCGCCCGCCGCATCGCCATCGAAAATCACGACAACTTTGCGCGCCAGACGGCCCAGGGTCATCACCTGCTCCGCCGTGAGCGCGGTTCCCATGGGCGCCACAGCGTGGGTAAGCCCGGCGTCGTGCAGCGACATAACGTCGAAGTTGCCTTCCACCAGCACGGCGGTTTCGGTACGGCGAATGCCTTCCATCGCTGCGTGCAGGCCATAAAGCTGCTCTTTCTTGTGAAACAGCGGCGTATCAGGCGAGTTTACGTATTTGCGCTCTTTGGCATCAGGGTCCATCAACCGCGACGAAAAACCCACCGGGCGCTTTTGACGATCCAGCACGGGAAGCATCACGCGGTCGCGGAAGAAGTCGTAGGCGCCGCGGTCGTTGCGGCCCACCAAGCCCAGGCGCTCGGCAACCACCCCAGGGATCTGATTCTGCTGCAAATGCTCCGACAGTGCGTTCCAGCGGCTGGGGGCATAACCCACGCGAAAGCGCGCCGCCGTTTCAGCTGAAAGGCCACGGCTTTGCAGGTAGGCGCGCGCCGTTTCGCCTTCGGTCGACGCCAATTGCTGCTCGAAAAACGCCACTGCCAATTCCATCACGCGCAGCATGCGGCTGCGCTCAGTTTCGGCCTCCGCTAACGCTTTGCGTTCGGCGACTGACAAGCGGTCTTCAGGCAGCTCAACCCCCGCCTGTTGCGCCAGGTCCCGAAGCACTTCCATGAACGACTGGTGTTCTATCTGCTGCAGAAAGCTAAACACGTCGCCCTTGGCTCCACAGCCGAAACAGTAAAAGTACTGACGCTGCTCGTTAACATGAAACGACGGCGATTTTTCGGCGTGGAACGGGCATAGCCCCATCCAGCTCCCGGTCCCCGCGCGTTTAAGCTCAACATGCCGTCCAATGACCTCCGAAATGTTGGTCCTGTCCCTGACCTCGTCGATTTTCTCCCTGGGGAGTTGAGTCAAGATCCTGGGCAATGCCAATCCCGCGCCCGCGGACGCCGCCGTTATCTAGCCTACCCGTCCCAACCGTCAAGGTCTCGAACCGCTTTGCCGAAGTTTTGCGCGAGAAATGGGGGAGGCGTACCCACTTAAGCCTACGCCACCCCATAATTCTCGGCCTTTTCGTGCCTACTGCCCCTCGGTGCCCTGCAGTTTGTAGTCGTCGTCGCGCTTGAGGATCACGAATTCCACGCGACGGTTTTGGCTCCAGCAAGCCTCATTGCTTTGGCGGCAAATGGGCTTGGTTTCGCCGTAGCCTCGCGACGTCAACCTCAGGCCGTCCACGCGACGGGCTTCCATGGAGCGCTTGACCGAGGCCGCACGACGTTCCGTGAGGTCAAGGTTGTGAGCGTCGGGCCCGCGCTCATCGGCGTGGCCTTGGATCTCGATCATTTGGATCTGGGGGTTGCCGTTAAGTGTGGCGGCGATGGCATCAAGCAGAGGGAAGGACACTTCCTTGATCACGTCGCTGTCGGTCTCGAAATAGATCTTATCCAAAATCTCCAGCTTGCCCTTGCGAACGATGACCTTGCCCTTGTCGGGGCAACCGTCTTCATCCTCGAAACCGTTGTAGGTTTCGGGCTCGTTGGGGCACTTGTCGTCGGTGTCCAGGATGCGATCACGGTCGTTATCAAGGTCGGGACATCCGTCCTCGTCCTCGAAACCATCTTTGTCCTCGGGATCGTTGGGACACAGATCATCCACGTCCAAAATGCCGTCTTTGTCGTTGTCGGGCTCGGGGCAGCCGTCTTCGTCCTCGAAGCCGTCTTTGTCCTCGGGGTCATCGGGGCACTTGTCGTCATCGTCAGGAATGCCATCGCCATCGCGATCGCTGTTCAAGTCATCGGGGCAGCCGTCTTCGTCCTTGTACCCGTTGCGGGTCTCGGGATCGTTGGGGCATGAGTCGTCTTCATCAAGAATGCCGTCTTGATCGTTGTCAGGATCGGGGCAGCCGTCTTCGTCCTCAAAGTCGTCGAAATCTTCGGGATCGTCGGGGCATTGGTCAACGTCGTCTTTGTAACCATCGCGATCGCGGTCGCCGATCGACGGCTCGAAGATAAAGCCCACATAAATGCGGCCCCGTTCCGCGGCGCCGTACGAAGGCAAAACGCCCCACCCTGCGCCCGCCTGGAAGAACGAATTGCGTGCCATATAGAGCTTGATGCCCGCAACCGCCTCGGCCAGTGGCTTCAAGGCGCTTGTGACCCCGTCTTCAATCCGAGTGCCACTCAAGGCGTATTGGCCGTAGACCTCGCCCACGATGTCGAACTTTTCGGGCACCACGGCAAACGACATGCCCAAACCGCCCAGCAGCTCGTTGCGCATGCGCAAGCCGTGGAGGGTGTTCTCGTCCATTCCGGCCACCTTGTGGGTAAACGTGGCGGGGTTGTCGATGAACTCGCGTTCGCTCGAGCGAATGCGGGCGCCCACGTTGACGCCAATGCGGAAGCGTCCCGCGCGGCCAAACTCGCTATCAACCACGGCGGTGGGCTGGAAGATCACTTGGCCTTCACCCAAGAACCGGTCTTTGTTGCCTGTGGGCAGATACAGCGAGGGTATGATCGCCACGCCTAGCTTGTTGCGGCTGGCGTTCGAGATTCTCAGTTTGGGGTGCACGCCCAGGTCGCCGGCGCCTTGGCCGTCGAACTTGAACAACTGATTGTCGTTGGCCGTGTTGAGATCCGACCCCTCGTCAATCGGCGTGGCCCGGCCAGACATTATGCCCACGGGCATCGAGAGCCCCAGCTGCAAGCCGATCTGGCGTTGGCTGAAAATTCCAACCGCGCCCAGCAGCGTGGGGGTCACCAGGTTTTCCACCTTGAACGTGCGTTCGCCCGAGCCTTCAAGGAACAAGGGCCGGCGAGCCCAGGTCAGCACCAGGCCAAACGAAAAATCGCCAGGCGCCAGAATCTGCGACGCGTTGAGGGTGGTAAAGCCTTTGCTGTCGACTGCCGGGCGGAACACCTGCAGGTCGAGGGGCGCGGTGGTGAGCGTTTGGGCAACCGCGGGGGCTCCGGATGCGGCCACAAGCGACAGCACCAGGGACAAACGACAGGCGAAACGCGAGCTGGAACCAGGCATATGTTGTCTCCGTGAGTCTCAAGAGCGCTTTGGCAGGCCGGCCCCAACGCCCGTCCAGGTGCGCCAAGCGGGGCCGCGCTTTTTATCTCACGCCAAGAACCGCAATGAAAGCGGTGATTTGGCTCCGCAGCGCAAATCCGCCGGATGCAGTTTGCACCGGGTTGTGAGATACCCAAGTCGCGCGCCGCCGCGTATGACCATGTCCCCGCCCTCGCTCTCAAGTTCCACCTCCATTTTGTGCAGCACCCGGCTGCAGCCACCGTTGCCTGACCAGGCGCCGCAATTCGCACGGTTGGTGGCCCAGTCTGAGGCCGAGGGCGTATTTTTGGCGGGCCCTTGGCACGCGGGCGCCATTGCCGTTCTGGCTGCAGCCTTGGCGCATGAGGGGCTACCACTAAGCGCCCTCCAACTGCCGCTGCCGCTTGAACCTTTGCGGCCAGACAAGCGGCTGCCCCACTGGGCTTCCGCTGACGATCCTGAAGAACGTTTAGCGGCCGTGGCGCTGGTGGATGCCGCGGTCTCCTCAGCGCAGGAGGTGGGCGCCACCTGGGGCCTGCTGGAGGCTTTTCCCTTGGCCCTCAAAGTGCCTCTAGAGGCCTTCGTCCAGGCGTTCGGCGAGCGCCGCTGGCGGCCCGAAGGCGAGCGCGCTTTGGCCGCGATGCCGTTACTCGAAGCTGCACGCGAAGAACGCAAAGCCCACCAAGGCCGGTTGGCCGATGCCGCCCGCCACGCGCTGGAACGCCTGGCCAACGTGGCGGATCGGCGTCAGATCAGGCTCGCCGTGGCGCACGGGGTGGGGCCTTGGCAATACCCGAGCCCCCGCGAACTTGATCTCTTGCTGCAAGAATTCGAAGGCGCGCCCGTGTTCCGTGCGCATCTGCCCGCGCGGCTCGATGTTCTGGAAACCCTGGGTCTGCTCACCGCCGAACGCCGTGAAGCCCTTTCGCAGGCGCCGTTTGTGATGGCCAGTGAAGCGGTGGGGCTTATCGACGATGTGTTGTGCGGGCTTGGGCCCAAGCCCTTGCAAACGCCGCTGCGCCAAGACGGCGATCGTCCGCCCGCTGTGGTTGTGGTGTCGGGGCGCTCTGATAGCCGCGCTACGGAAGTGCGGCACGCCCTGGCCGTAGCCAAACGCCTCAGCCTTCCGTCATCAACTTCGTCAACCGCGCGGTGATGCCGTCTCGAATGGGGCCCATCATGGGGGTCATCAGGAAGCCCAGATTCACGTCCACCGCAAGCCGATTGGCCTCAACCTTCACAGTGGCGTCCAGGCCCTTGCGCGTGACTTGCATGACGTCAGCGGCGGCCCATGAGCATTTGGCGCCGTATTCGGCTTCCAACTTGCTTTGTGCTTTTTCCAAACGCGTTTTGGCGTCGGCGGCGTCTAGCGTGTGTGGGATGTCTACTTTGAATTTCGGCATGGCGAAACCCTCCTCTTACCGCAGCGAGGACGCTTCGTCGACCCAGCGCCGGAATGCCCCGAATCGCTCAGGCTCATACAGCAACAGTTGAGTCAAAACGCAACTCAGACTATAGACAGCCCATGCCTCTCGTCTTCGAAGAAGTTCATGCCACCAGCGACAAGAAAAAGGTCAACGAAGAATGGTTCGTGCTGGCCAACCACGGAAGCACCCCTGTGAACTCGGCGGGATTGAACGTCGTGGTGGCCCGCAAAGGCAAGCGGGGCTCGGTGCTGGGGCAAATTGACCCCGGCTTCGTTTTGCAGCCTGGCGAAAAGATCTTGGTGCTTAGCGGCTCCCCAGGGAAAAAATCCCAGGGCACACCGCCCGAGAAACCAGACATGAAGGCATACTATCTGTTTTCGCACGAACCGCTGCTGGCCGGGGAAGGCACCATCGTACGTTGGACGCTAAACCAGGTAGATGTGGCCCGCGTGGTGTATTCCCCGCAGGCCCCCAACGGCATCGGCGAGTGACACAGGCATCGCGGCGGCGGACTTACCATACGCGGGGCGTTGCGCCGCCCAACAGCTAGGGCGCTCAGATCTCCATGATCTCGGCTTCTTTTTTCGCCAAGATCTCATCAACCTGCGTCACGCTCTTGTCAGTGGCGTCTTGAACTTTTTTCAAGCCGGCCTTTTCTTCATCTTCGCCGATGGCCTTTTCTTTCAAGGCCTCTTTCAGCATTTCGTTGGCGTCGCGGCGCGCGCCCCGCAAAGCCACTTTGGCTTCCTCGGCCATCTTGCGAACAACCTTCACCAGATCCTTGCGGCGTTCTTCGGTCAAGGGCGGCATGGGCACGCGCACCACTTCGCCGTCTGAATTGGGATTCAATCCCAGTTGGGCGGCGCGGATCGACTTCTCGATCTCGGGGATCAGAGACTTTTCCCAGGGCTTGATTTGAATCATGCGGGCATCAGGCACCGTCATCGACGCCACCTGATTGAGCGGCGTCATCGTGCCATAGTAATCAACCTTCACCGCGTCCAGGATGGCCGTGCTGGCCCGCCCCGTGCGCACCTTGGTGAGGTCTTTTTTGAAGCCTTCAATTCCCTTTGCCAGCGCACCGTCTAGCTCTTTGACCACGTCGTTGACCATTGTTCGAGTCTCCTTAGACGTTTTAAGTTTCTGGCGTCAAGCTGGCGTTGCTGCGGAAGCCGGCTCTTCCACCACGAGAGTTCCGAGCGTTTCGCCCAAAACGGCCCGACGAATGTTTCCCGCTTGGGTCATGTTGAACACCAAAATGGGAAGTTTGTTGTCGCGGCACAACGAAATCGCTGTGGAATCCATCACCGCCAAATTGCGATTGAGTACATCAAGATAACTCAATCGCGCAAACATGCGCGCATCCGGAAATTTCTTGGGGTCTTTGTCGTACACGCCATCCACGCGCGTGGCCTTCATAACTACCTGGGCCCCAATTTCCATGGCGCGCAGTGCGGCCGCGGTGTCGGTGGAAAAGTAAGGATTGCCGGTGCCTGCCCCGAAGATCACCAAGCGCCCCTTTTCCAAATGACGAATGGCGCGGCGGCGAATGTAAGGCTCGGCCACCCGCTCCATTTCAAGCGCGCTCATCACACGGGTTCTTAGGCCTCGCTGCTCCAGGGCATCTTGCAAGGCCAGCGAATTGATCACCGTAGCCAGCATGCCCATGTAGTCGGCGTGCGCGCGGTCCATGCCCACGGAGCTGGCGGCCACACCCCGGAAGATGTTTCCGCCGCCAATCACCAGTGCCACTTCCACGCCCAGACTGTGCACGTCAATCACCTGCTCGGCGATCTGCCCTAAAATCACAGGGTCGATGCCGTAGCCTAGGTTGCCCATGAGGGCTTCCCCTGAAAGCTTGAGCAGCACCCGCCGGTACTTGACCCCCGGGGCAAGAGGCGGGCCGGCGTGACTGGGAGCAGGCCGCTGCGGCAGGCTCGGCGTTTGAGTTGATTCAGAAGAATCGTTGTTGTTGCCGTTTCCAGTGCCCACCGCGGCCTCCCCTACTTAAGCCTGCCCTGCCTGGCGTTTGACTTCCTCAACGAAATCGTCGGAGCGCTTTTCAAGCCCCTCGCCCACCTCAAACCGGTGAAAGCGTCGAACGCGACAGTTTTCACCAGTTTTCGCCGTGAGGTCGGTTTGCAGATCCTTGATGGTCTTTTTGCCTTCCGGGTCCTTAACCCAAGCCTGCTCAAGCAAACACACGTCCTTGAACCACTTTTGAATTTGGCCTTCCACGATCTTCGGCCACACCGCTTCGGGCTTGCCGCTGGTTTTGGCGGCTTCCGTGCGAATGGACCTTTCGCGCTCGATCGCGTCGGCCGGGATCTCTTCAGGCGACACGTAGCTGGCGTTCATCGCGGCGATTTGCATGCAAACTTCTTTGCCGAAGTTTTGGAAATCGTCGTTGCGGGCCACGAAGTCGGTTTCACAGTTCACTTCAACCAAAACGCCAATGCGTGCGCCATGCAGATATGTGAACACGCGGCCTTCAGAAGCAATGCGACCGCTTTTCTTTGCGGCCGAGGCGATGCCTTTGCGGCGCAAGAAATCGATGGCCTTTTCCATGTCGGCCTCACACTCAACCAACGCCTTCTTGCAATCGGACATACCTGCGCCCGTTCGTTCGCGCAGGTCCTTAATCATATTTGCCGTAATTTCAGCCATGGGACTCGACCTTTCAAAAAATCTCAAAAACTCTTGAAGTGGAACCAAAACGCTGGGGGCGTGAGAAAAAGGGGCCAGCGATTTGGCGCCAGCCCCTTTGTCCCTTCGTCCTCCGCTTATTCGTTCGTGGGACCGTTACCGCCGCCTTCGGGGCTGGCGGCCGCTTCGGGGGCCAGCACATCGCCGCGGCGACGTGACACCACCTCAACCTTGGGACCTTCGCCACCTGACGACACACGGATGGTCTGACCGTCGTCGCTCGGCTGCGTGTTTTGCGCACGCACGGCCTTTTCGCGCGCCAGCTTTTGGCCCAACATACAGGCTTCGGCCATCTTGGACGCGAAGAGCTTGATGGAGCGAATGGCGTCATCGTTGCCTGGAATGGCGTAATCAATCATGTCGGGGTCGCAGTTGGTGTCAACCACACCCACCAACGGAATCTCCAACTTGCGCGCTTCATCAACCGCAATGTGCTCGCGAACCACGTCAACGATGAACACAGCGCCCGGAAGGCCGCCCATATCCTTGATGCCACCCAAAGAGCGCTCAAGCTTCTCTTTTTCGCGGCTTAGGCCAATGGTTTCCTTCTTGGTGATGCGCTCGAAAGTGCCGTCGGTGGCCATTTTGTCGATGGCGCGCAAACGATCGATGGAGCCTTTGACCGTTTGAAAATTGGTCAACGTGCCACCCAGCCACCGGTTGGTGACGAAGTATTGACCACAGCGCAAAGCCTCGTCGCGGATGATGTCTTGTGCCTGCTTCTTGGTGCCCACAAAGAGCACGGGCTTGCCGGAAGCCACGGTGTTCACGATGAACGTATACGCCTTGCGGAAGGCCTTCACCGAATACTGCAGATCCACGATGTGGATGCCGTTGCGGGCGCCGAAGATGTAAGGCTTCATCTTCGGGTTCCAGCGACGCGTTTGGTGGCCGAAGTGAACGCCGGCCTCCATAAGTTCGCGTAGAGTGATCGGGTTGTCGATGGAAGCCATTGGGCTTCCGGTTGCGGTCTCAGTCGTTTCCATTGTCTACCTTTCGCGTTTTTCCTCCGCCGACGTCACAGGCCACGCGGACCGGGAATTCCCGGCACGCCCGGTGGCCTCAGCCGGCGTGTGATGTTTGAAGGGTCAGCTTTTTACCACATTTCTTTCCCCTGCCAAGCCGCATCGACGGCTCGTGTCACATGAGCGCAAAAGGCCCCTCTTGGGGCGAGTCGCCAGAATTTGGGCAGTTAGCGGGTGGGGTGGAAGTTTTGCTTGCAACCGATTTCCCAACGGGGCATCCCATGCGCACGGGTGCCAACCTGTGGCGTAAAAGTTGCTTTGCAGCAGGCCGCCACTGCAGATGTGTTGAATTTTCAACACCCCTCACCAGCACTGGGTTGTTGAACTTGAAAGTCAAAGGGAGATAAATGCCGCTTACAAAAACTGGAACGCCCGCCGAGATCCGCCCCGCCAAAGGGAAACTGGGGATTTTGTTGCCGGGCATGGGCGCGGTTGCCACCACCTTCATGGCCGGTGTGGAAGCCGTTCGCCGAGGAAACTCAAAGCCCATCGGGTCACTCACGCAAATGGGCACCGTGCGTTTGGGTAAGCGGACCGACAACCGCAGCCCGCTCATCAAAGACTTCGTGCCTTTGGCCGACTTGAACGATTTGGTGTTCGGTGGATGGGACCTGTTCCCCGACAACGCTTACGAAGCGGCGGCCAATGCCGGCGTCTTGAGCAAAGAGCACCTCGAGCAATACAAAGAGTTTCTAAGTGGCATCAAGCCGATGACAGCGGTGTTTGAGCAAGAGTACGTGAAGCGGCTTACAGCCACGCACAAGAAAACCGGGAAGTCGAAGGCGGACATGGCCGAGCAGGTCATTGCCGATATTGAAAACTTCCGCAAAGAAAACAACTGCGACCGCTTGGTGATGGTGTGGTGCGGTTCCACCGAGGTCTACCGTGAACCGGCGGCTTGCCACCAAACCCTGGCCTCGTTTGAACGCGGCCTTGCGGCCAGCGATCCCGAGATTGCGCCTTCGCAAATTTACGCCTATGCGGCTTTGAAGTCGGGCGTTCCTTACGCCAACGGCTCACCCAACCTCACGCTGGACACGCCGGCGCTGCTTGAGCTGGCCAAGGAGATGAACCTGCCCATCACCGGCAAGGACTTCAAGACCGGCCAAACCTTCATGAAAACGCTGCTGGCGCCCGGCTTCAAGGCGCGGCTTTTGGGTGTTGAAGGTTGGTACAGCACCAACATCTTGGGCAACCGAGATGGCGAAGTGCTGGACGATCCCGAGGCGTTTAAGACCAAAGAGGTCTCAAAGATGGGCGTGCTTGACTACATCTTGCAGCCCCACCTTTACCCCGACCTTTACGGCAAGCTCGACCACGTGGTGCGGATTAACTATTACCCGCCCCGTGGCGACAACAAAGAAGGCTGGGACAACATCGACATCTTCGGATGGATGGGGTACCAGATGCAGATCAAGGTGAACTTCCTGTGCCGCGATTCCATCTTGGCGGCGCCGTTGGTTTTGGACTTGGCTCTGTTCATGGATTTGGCTGCCCGCTCGAATATGAAGGGCATCCAGGAATGGCTTTCGTTCTACTGGAAGTCTCCTCAAACACCGCCTGGCCTGTATCCCGAGCACGACATCTTCATCCAGTTGATGAAGTTGAAAAACACCTTGCGACACCTGCGTGGCGAGGAGCTCATTACCCACTTGGGCGCTGAGTATTACGACTAAGGGTCGGCAGAGGCCGGTGATAGCAACGGGGGGCGCTTTACGGCTGGCCCCCGTTTTTATTTTGGCGCCCTTTTTCGGGGTTAGTTCGCGTCGCAGCGGACCTCTTGACCGCGGACGGGGGTCGGTGTAGGGGAATCCATGCATAAAAACACCCGCAGCCTGTTCCAAGCCGTTGCCGCTTTTGTCTTGAGCGCCGCCTTCGTGGGCGCCTGCGCGAGCGCCCCCTCGGTGCCGATGCCTCCCGATGAGCTTGATGGCGCCAAATACAAGTTGGTGGTCATCGGCGGCCGCATGGACCAACGGGTGGTACAATTTCGGAAGAAGGGCGGGTCGTTGACAGGGGTTGTGGTTTCGAAAGGACGAATGTTGACGGAGTTGGTTGGCATTCCCGACGACATGGAAACGTTCAAGCTGCAGCCTACGGCCGGCGCTGATCCCAATGTATTTGAGGGCATTTATATCGACTTCGGGCCGGACGGAACGCGAAGCGAGCGCGAAGTGCGTGTGAACTTCTACAAAGACAATTTGGTTTGGAACCTTGAATCTGCGACGTGGGAACGCGTCCAAGAATAAATAGGCCCGGGCTTTGCGGCGCGGGCGGTGTGGAAAATGAAGAAACTAGCTTTGGTCGCAATCGCTTTTGGGGGCCTGGGTGCCGCCGCTTCGGGGGCGCGCGCCACCGAAGCCACGCAGCCGCCCGCTTATAAAGAGGTGTCGCTTGCCGCAGTGAACTTGGAGCCGCCTGCGGCCAAAGCCCTGCCGTCATTGTCGCCCCGTTTTGCTTTGGTCGACGACAAGGGCTCCCCCCAGGCGCCCGATGCCGATTTGGACCTTACGCCCAAAAAGGACCCGAACGAACAGCACCTCACTGAATCTTGGTGGTTCTGGGGTGCCGTGGCGGGCGTGGTTGTCACAACGGTGGCAATTGTGTTGATCGCAGGTCGGCCGCTGGAAAAGCCCGACAGTGACTTGGGAGACATGCGTGCATTCCGCTAAGTCTCGCGCGCACCTGGGGGTGGCGGGCGTCATGCTGGCGACCCTGTCGCTGTTAAGCGCCTGCACCGAGGGCAAGTCGTTCATCTTGGTGACGATGACGCTTAAGCCCCAAGCCATGCCCATCCCGGCGTTTGCCTCGGCTCGGGTGGTGGTCGCCGCTGCGGGCCAATCGGATTCGTTGGTTTATCCCGCGCGTGGTGGGGCTAATGAACTCACGGCCGCGCGTGATGTGTCTTTCTCGGTAAGCTTTTCGGATGATTTGAGTGGTGACGCCTCGCTTTCGGTCACGCTTTTGAGCGCAACGGGCAACCCGTTGGGAAGCGGAACGGCCGCGGTGTTGATCTCGCCGGGGCGGGTGGCTTATGCGACGGTGGAAATTGACCCGAACGCAAGACCATTGGACACAGACGCAGGCGTGCTTGATGGCATGCAACAAACGGACGGGAACGGCGATGCTCAGCCCTTCTTCGCTTGCACACCGCATAACTTCGCAGGCTGTGGCCCCAACCAAACCTGCGGCGTTTCATGCATGGTTTCGGGCGAGCCGCAGTCAATCTGCATGGCGGCGGGAATGAAGCAGCCTGGTGAGCTGTGCACGGGTGTTGGTGACTGCGCGCCAGGGTCGCAGTGTTTTGAGGACAAATGCGGTGGGGATTCCGTGCGCGTGTGCCGCCGCTACTGCAGCAACGACGCCGATTGCCCTATGGCTGGCCAATGCTTTAAACAGATTGAGTGTTCCATGCCGCCTCGCCCCACAGGAGTTCGCATTTGCTCGCAACCTTGTGACCCTCGAAACGACGCGAAGTTGGGTTGTGCTGAGGGTCTTCGCTGTTTCATCTATCCCGGTGAGGTGCCCGATTGCAATTGCGTGTCTGCCCAGCGCGTGGGTGGGGATGGGGCCGACTGCGTTGATTTTGGGAGCTGCCAACCCGGCTTGCTTTGCGTGACCATGTCGGGAACGCCAGTGTGCCGCCCCATTTGTCGTTTGGACGCCCCCACCACCTGCCAAGCGGGCCGCACGTGCCAAATGCTGACCAATCCCAATTACAATATATTTGGCGCCTGCGTGCCTTAACGGCTCCCCCGCCAACTGTGCGGAACCTCGCGCAAATTCGTTGCTCATACACAGCGGGTTGACATCGTTGCGGCTTGCCCCCTAACGTCCGTCCCCTTATCCGCTCGCGACCCCTCCTCGACCTGTTGCGCATGGTTTCCGCATTGCCGGGCACGCCCACACTTACGCCCAGCCTTCCGCCCTTGCCCCGCAAGGCGACGGCGCCTTGGCGCGCGGCCAGCAACGAAGCTGAGCCCGAAACCTGCCCCACCGCGGACGTCATACGCCGGCGCGTGCGCGGCACCTTGCAGCGCATGGCCACGCAGGTGGAAGCCCATCTACCGCAGGCGCTCGAAACGGCGGGCCGCGCTTGGGAGCGAACCGGGTCGATGGCGCTGCTGGACGAAGAATCGATGGAGATGATGCTGTTGGCGCGCCAGGAACTGCGGGCCGCCGTTCAAGCGGGTGAACCGGGCACAGTGGCTTTGGCGGTTGAAGGCCTGTGGGCCTTGCGTACGGCCTTCGCTGTGGTGTCCCTGCTTGAAGCACGATTGCCCGCACTGATTCGTATGCGCGCCCGGGTGCAAGATCGCGAATGGTTGCCCGGCGGTCGGCCGTTTTTGGATCTGGCCCCTGCCCTCAGTGAATTGGCCCGGAGGTGGGCATGAACCTCAGCCGCATTCGCTGGGCTCTGGCCGCTTTGTTAGCCTTGGTGGGCCTTGTGAGCGCCATGAGCGCCCTGCGCACCTATGTGGCGCACGGGCTTGTGCTGGGGGTGTTGGCTGTGATCACCCTGGCCGCGATCACGGTGGCCGGTATGGTGAGCTTGGCCCTCGCCCGAAAACGCATTGGCCAAGAGCTGGCAGCGCTTAACGCCACCCCACCCACGGGCAGCCTGTTTGTGCAGCGCCAACAACGTTTGCAAGCCATCAAAGACACGGGTGCCCGCCCCGACCTGCGCGCCCTGGCCGATAGCACCGCCGCTCAGGAAGCCAGCCGCGCCTACTTTGGCCGCTATTTGGTGGCCACCACGGTGCTGGTGGGGCTCGTAGGCACGTTTGCCGGATTGATGGAGACTCTGGGCAAGGTGGCGCCGTTGCTTTCCGACGAAGGCGGCGCTTTGGCGCTGCTGGCCGCCCCGCTTTCCGGTCTGCACGTGACCTTCGGCGCCAGTTTGGTGGCCATTGTGGTTACGTTGGCTTTGTCGCTGGCCCAAGGCGATCTGGTGCTGCACGAAGAGCAAGCGCTGGCGCAGCTAGAAGATCTTACCCACCACCTGCTGGTGCCCACCCTGTGGCCGTCTCACGCAGATGCCAACGAACGCACCGTGCGCCTGCTTGAGGGGCTGTCAGAACAAATGGCCCAGGCTGTGGTGGGCGCGCTGAAGCAAGCCACCGAAACGCTCAACCGCACCCAAGAAGAGCGTTTTTCAACGCTGGCCACGCAACTGGCCTCCGGCGCCACCGACACCGTACATGCCGTGCGCATACACACCACGGAAACTGCGGCGGCCTTGGCGAAAACCAGCGCGCTGGTCGAAACGCGGCTTGAGAGTTTGACCACGGTGTTGTCAGACAAGTTGACCGAAAGCACGCAACAGCAGGTGTTGCAGGTCAGCCAAGCCGTGGCGCACGTGTCCCAGCGGTTAGAGCAAAATACCGACAAATTGATGGCGGGCTGGCAAAGCCAGATGACCGCCGCCTCAACCGCCGTCACCACCAGCGCCCAAAGCGCCATAGACGCGTGGCAAACGCAGATGGCCGCCACGTCGAAGGCCGTGGCGAGCAGCGCAGAAGATGTGATCGCGCAGTCAGCCTTGTTGGCAGAGCAAATGAACGCGCAGCTCAAGGCCACGCTGGACACCGCGGGCCAAGCCCTCTCCTCTTCGGCGGCGCAATCCGCGACACTGCTGAGTCGAGCGGCCGAGCGGCAAGAAAACCAAACGCGAACCTTGGGTGAGCGTTGGCTGGCGTCAACGGAAGCCTTGCAAGGCACCTTGCAAACCACGGCACAAACCAGCGTGAAGGAAACCGCTGCCGCGGTGGCGCAGTCGGCGCAAGCTTTGGCCGACACGCTGGCCCCGTTGTTTGCGGCCGAAAGCCAGGAGCGCCAGGTTTTGGCGCAGGCGTTGGAGAAGAATCTCAACAGCGTGGGCGATTGGCTGGCGCGTGTGGATCAGCAGACGCAAACGCTAGAGGCACAGGCACAACGGCACGCCGAAGCGCTGCGCGAGCAAGCCCAGCAACACACGCAGACCCTGGCAACCACGCTGTCTGAAACCGCAGGCCAGGTGGTCAAAGGGCTGGGCGAAACCACGCTGCGCAACGGCGAGAGTTTACAAAACGCCGCCGACAAGATGCTGCAAGGCGCGCGCACTTTGGAGCAAACGTTGGCGCCGCTGCAGCCGCGGCTCGAAACGCTTGCCACTGAACTTGAGCGCCTTACCCACGAGGTGGCGTTGATGGCCGCGCAGTCGGATGCCACACACGGTGAGGCGGTGGTGCTGGCTGAACTTGAACGTGTTGGCGACGGGCTTGAGCGTTTGGCAAGCCTCGTGCGGCTGGCGCGCGAGCCAGAAGTGCCTGAATTGCAGGAGGCGCATTCGTGAGAGCGGGGCTGGGCCGCCGGCGCTTGTTCCCTGTCAACGTTTGGCCCCCGTTTGTCGACGCCATTACGCTCGTGTTGGCGGCGGTGGTGCTGTTTATGCTGGTCGCGTTGGTTTCGCAGCATCGGTTGGTGGCGCGCTTGCGCACAGCCGACACAGAGCTTACCCGGCTGCGTGAAGAAAAAGCCCGCATCGAACGTCGCCTGCGGGCTCTGGCCCCGGCTGGCATGATGAACGTTGAAGGCGACAAGGTGATTTTGCAGGGCGAAGTGCTGTTTGATTCGGCCTCAGACGCCTTGAAGCCAGAAGGCGAAAGCTTGATGACAAACATGGGCGCTGCCCTCGCCAAGCTGCTGGAGGCCGAGCCCAACCAAATGGCGCTGGTGGGTGGGCACACCGACGACAAGCCCATCCACGGCGGACGCTTCACCAACAACTGGCAGCTTTCCACGGCGCGCGCGCTGGCCGTCACCCGCATGCTGACCCAAGCCGGGGTGCCCGAAGATCGCGTGGTGGCCGCAGGTTTCGGTGAACACCATCCGCGTGTCCCGAATGATGACGATCAAGCGCGGCGTTTGAACCGACGCATTGAGGTGTTGCTGGTGCCCATTACGTCGGTGGCGTCCCGATGACTCAAACCGCGAGGGCTTCCACGGCCAGGTTGGCGTCCGCGCTTTATGTGCGCGCGCGCTGGGCGCTGGAAAAACTACCCGAAGCTGGCAAGGCCACTTGCTTGCCCGCGCTGGAAACTTTTGTAGACGCGCCTGGCCCTGCCACCTATTTGCGCGCGCACCACACCTTGGCCCGCGCCGTCAGTGAGCACTTGTCGCAAACGGTGTTTGGCAGCAACCAAGCACGCGCCTTCGCTGACGGCATCGCGGCCCTGCAAAACGTGGCTGTGATCCCGCAAAGCGATCTGGAGTGTTTGGAGCGTGATCTTCCCGTGGACGCGCTGTCGGGGGCCCGCTTGGCCGATCTGGCCACACTGCTGCAGATCTGGCGCGAACTGGCAGGCCGCGCCGACGAAGAGCTCGACCGGCTGCGTGCCCTCAAACAATCCGCCCGACCCGGCCGCCGCCCCGCGCGCAACCCATAGGATTTGTGGCTCGTTTGCTGCGGCAGGACGCCATCTTCGCGTCTTTCGCCCGGCCGTAGATCCTTTTTCCGCCCGGTGCGTTCAACGGCTTAACTCAACAAGCCGAAAGAGGACATGATGGCAAAACGTGGTTCGCAGTGGGTGATGCTGGGTCTTACAGGGTTGATGATGGTGCAAGCGCCATGGGCGGGGGCGCAGGTCGCGGCAGTGGCACCGGCTGATCCCCTCGTGCAATACCGGCGCATGGTGCAGCAGGTGGCCAGGATGCCCAGCGACCGGCAAGCGGTGTCGGTTGCGCGGAAACAAAGTTTGAGCGTGTTGAATGTCCTGTGGGAAGACACGGGCCGTTATCAGGGCAGCAGCGTGGGCCCCAACATCAGCGACGTGACCATTGAAGTTGAAATGAAGAACGCCAAAGGACGTTCAAGCACCGCATTGATGCCGGTGCTTCGTTATCCCAATTTCACCGACAAAACCGGTGATGTCGCCATGGACAAGATCTGGCTGCCGGTGGGCAACCAAACCGAGGGAGGCGAATTAACCCACGTGACCCTTCGCGAATTTTTGGCTGAACCCACCCGCTACTTGAGCCTGCCCGACAAGGGCCGCATCAAAGGTGGCAGCCTGCTGGCCAAGCGCGATTCGCATGCATTGGTCAGCGCCCAGGCCACGTTCTTGCCCATTCCCAAAGACGGGCAAGCCACGTTTTGGCCCGTGATTTTCAACTACCAATCCACCCGCCGAAACCCTGCCGTGCTGACTTTGCTGGTAACCCGCCAAGGCACCAGCATGACCATTGTTGACAACGCCCGTGACAGCCTGGGTTCGCAAAGCTGGGGTCAGCGGTTGTTCTTCAACAAAGCCGGGCAACGCACACCGTTGACGGCCGAGCGGCTAAGCACCGTGCAAGCCCAAGGCGTCACCGCCAACGGCGAATCGGCCGACAGCTTGGGCGACGACGCCAACCTGCTCATGATCATTCAGGTGCCTTTGCGCTACCGCCAGCCCCCCATGCGCAAAGCGCTGGCCGCGCCCGCCGCAAACTCAGGCGCAATGATGGATGGCCTGGGTGGGGGCGCGGCGGCGCCTTCCGCCGCGCCCATGGCGGAAGCCAGCCGCAGCCGCGTTTCCGATGTGGAAACCGCGGTGCTGGGGCATGGCCCAGAGCTGGGCCCCTACACTGAATTGGCGGGGCTTACCGTTACCCGCGATCCGCGTTTCCCCGTGCGCGTAACCGTGCAGTTTTACCAAGCCACGTCCAACGGCGTGGTGAACGCCGACAACGTCAAAGCCTTGGCCGCGCAGATCAGCAAGGTTTACCAAAGCGCAGACTATGTGGGCTCGCTGGTGGTGCCTCGCGCCGCGGATCGCAAGCGACCCACGAACTGGAGCGGCGTGGGCCCCATGCCCGCAGGCACCCGCTGTGAGGACTTCCCCGGGCTTCTGCAGCGAGGTGTGTGCAAGCCTGGGCAGGTGGGCGGCACCGTGATGCACGTGCAGCCAAAACGCGCGGGCATTCAATAAGAATGAAATTGAGATGTCGTCAGCGCGGCGCCACCACTGGTACACCCATGGCGCTGGCTGCATCGCCCAACCGCGCGTCGTAAGTGATTAGCGCTTCGAACGACTCAGCGGCGGCCGCGAAGAGCGAATGAGCCATTGCCAAGTGGATGGCATCAAGGCTTCGCAGTGTGGGGGCTGGGAATGCCCCCGCTTCGCTCAGGATTTCTTCGTCGATGTTTCTTAAGGTGAAGCGCTCTAAGGTGGCCCGGTAATCGGGCAGCGGAATCCCAGTCGCCAGTCGTCTCAAAGCACGCGGCAGCTCTACCAACGCTAGGGCTGAACAGACAGGAACCACCTCGTGACGCGCTGGATCTGCCAGCCACGCCCGAAGCGCTTCTGACTCGGCTTCCTGGCGAATCAGCTTGATGATGGCCGACGTATCGAAATACAGCAGGTTCATTCTTCGTCACGCAAAGCGCGCACAATGTCTGTGCTGTCGATTGCAGGATCGCCGAACGAAACCGCAGCAGGGAACGGAGCCGACGAACGTGGAGGAATCGCCTTGCCTTGGGCAATCAGCCGGTCAAGAACCGATCTTGTATTTCCAATCGGGCTCAGGCGCGCCACAGGCTCGCCATGATCGGTCACGATCAAGGTTTCTCCCCGCTGCACCCGTTCCAGCACTTGGCTGGTCTTCTGGTTGAGTTCGCGAACGGCAATTCGTTCCATCTGTCCAGTGTACTACATTTTTTCTACACGTCTTCCAGGTAGAAGCTGCGCGAATTTCTGAACCAGATCATAGGCCTAGAAGATTGGCTCGCGTCACCCTTGACCTGAACATCCGAACAGGTACCATAGTTTCCATGGCAACGTGGTCTGCGGCGCTGGCGGCGCATCTGGTTCCCGCAAGGGTGTTGGAGCAGCGCGCTTTGGCGCGTGAGTGGGAGGGCGCAGGCAAGGGGCAAACCCGGGGAAAGCTGGCCACAGGCGTGCCTGTGCTGGATGGGGTTACGGCGGGAGGGTGGCCGCGGGGGGCGTTGAGTGAGGTGTCGGGACCGCGCTCCAGCGGCCGCACCACGTTGCTGTATTTGTCTTTGGGGCAAGCGCTGGCGGCCGGGGAAGCCGCGGCGCTGGTGGATGTGGGTGGGGGCTTGGATCCGCGCTGGGCGCAATCGCTGGGGGTGCCGTTGCAGCGGCTTTTGTGGGTGCGCTGTGGAGCTGAGCAGGCGCTGGCGGCGGCCGATATGGTGGTGGGCGCTGGCGGTTTTGCGGTGGTGGCGTTGGACTTTGGCGATCAGCCCGTCAAAGCGCCCACGGCGGCGTGGCAGCGGCTTAAACGTGCGGCGGGTCAGCAACGCACAGCCGTGGTGTTAAGCGCGCCTTACCGCCCACAAGGTGCCTTGGGTAAAGTGTCGTTTCGTTTGGATCCGGGGCGGCCGGTGTTTCATGGCGGGCCGGTGGCGCCTTTGCTGCTGCATCTCAAAACGCAGGCGCATTTGGATCGGGGGGCCTGGGATCAGGAAACGCCAGCCAACACCGTGGGCACCTTGCAATTCATGTGGACACGCTTGCCGGCCCCCGCTGATGCCCCCTGCGCCTCAGCCAGGGAAACCGCCGCGTGAGGGGTTATGCGCTTGGCTTGTGCATACGCGCCTCAGTTGGCTTTGCAGGCCGTGCTGCGGCGCTCGCCCGAATGGATGCAGCAAAAGCAGCAAGCGTTGGTGCTAGCCGCAGGTCCAGGTGAACGCGCGCGGGTGGTGGGCTTAACCGCGGCCGCCGCGGCCGCGGGCGTGCGCAAAGGCATCACCGTGCACCAAGCGCGCACCGTAAGCAGTGAACGGCTGCATGATCGTTTGGATGTTTTGGTGCGCAGCGACGCCGACACACAAGCGGCGCAGGCGGCGTTGGCCGACGTGGGTTACAGCTTTGCCCCGCGCGTGCAGGTGGAGCCAGGGCGGGTGTTTTTTGAGGTGGGCGATCTGATGCAGCTTTATGGCGGCGGTGAAGCCGAAATCACGCGTGCGATCGCCGCGCGTGCGGGTCGTTTGGGGTTGTCGGTGCGGGTGGCCGTTGCGGGATCCAAGGCCCTAGCGCGCGCCGCCAGTTGCACGGGAGGGCACACAAGCCACGTTTTGGTTCCCAATGCGCCCAGCGCGGCGGCGGCGTTTTTGGCGCCTTTGCCCCTTGAAGTGGGGCTAACCGCCCTGGGTCGGGAGGGCGATGAAGACACCGCCCCGCCCGCGCTGATCAAACAACAGGCGGAATTGGCCGAGCGGCTCAAATCATGGGGGCTCCGCACGTTGGGCGATCTGGCGGCGTTGTCGCTTGAAGCGGTGGCGTTGCGGTTGGGCGAAGACGGCGCGCGCTTGCGGCGCTTGGCGGGCGGGCGCGACGACGAACCCTTTGCGCCGCATTTGCCCCCCGACGCGGTGGAAGAAGGCACGCAGCTTGACTACGCGCTGGAAACGCTTGAACCGCTTACCTTCGTGCTGCGCGGTTTGCTGGATCGGGTGCTGTCGCGACTGTCGTGCCGCAATTTGGCGTGTGGCGGCCTCACATTGCGATTGCGAATTGAGCCACGGGGCTTTGACGTGCGCGAAATCCATCTGGGCGCCCCCACACGTGACGCCCAAACGCTGCTGCAGCTTCTACGCTTAGACATCACCCGCCGGCCGCCCAGCGCGCCCGTGGTGGGGGCGGATCTGCTGGCGCTGCCCGCCTGTGTGCGCCCCATGCAACTTGATTTTCTGCGTCCCGCGGGGCCCGCGCCTGATCGCATGGCCAACACGCTGGCCAAACTCGAAGCGCTGGTGGGGCCTGAAAATGTGGGCGCCCCGCAAGCGGCGGATTCGTTCAAAGAAGAAGAATGCTTCATGCAGCGTTGGCAATGGAGCCATCCAGGCGCGCAGCCTTGCCCTGCCCCACAACCCCGCCTGGGCATTCGCCGCTATCGGCCCCCGCAACAGGTGGAGATCTTGATGGGCCGCGATGGCCCCACCGCTTTGCACGGCAAACAATTGTCTGCGCGCGTTTTGGTGGCCGCCGGACCTTATCGCGCCAGCAGCCAATGGTGGAAAGACGAAGGCTGGAGCCGCGATTACTGGGACGTTCACGCCTCAGACGGCGCGCTTTACCGCCTGCACCAAGATCGGCAAACCGGCCACTGGTTTGTGGATGGGTATTACGATTGATGGTGGGGGTAGCCTTCGTTGATCGCTACTTGGCCGGCACAGAGGCCTGCAATTGCATGCATAAATCGCGAAGATCGGAAACGGTTTGAATCCTCCGCGCGATGCCTTCGGCCGACATGTCGAGCTTCGCATCCAAACGCGTTTCGGGGCTCAGATCCGACACCGCGCTAGCGGCGTTTACCCGCGCCCAGATGGCCTCACCCGACATATCCAATGGCTTTGTCATCGATCCATTTCGCTCAGCTTGATCACGTCCACTTGATCTTGGGGCCGCCCCGCAACCAATTTCATTTGGATAAGCCCTTCGCGTGACACCACCTGCAAACCAACGTTTCCAAGCATCCGGCTTGTGCGCGAAGCGAACACCTGCTGAAGCGATGCATTTACCAACAGGAAATCAACGGTCATCAAATCGCCGTCGGCCACCTTGTTGACCCGCTGCACGCTCATGCCATCAGAAAATTCCATGGGCCCTGCTTCCAATGTGTAGCCCAGTGGACGCAACGCTGCCATTGCTGCGCCTAGGTCTTGCGGCAAAACCAGCAGATCAATGTCTTTGGTGGCTCTGGGCGCCCCCCAAACCGCCACGGCCAAGCCTCCCGCCAACGCGTAGGGAACCTCGGCCATAGCCAGGGCCGAAACCACGCTCCGCAACTCGCTGGCGAGATCCATCGTGGCGCTATTCGATCAACATGCGCAGCGTGCGACGCAAAGGCTCGGCGGCGCCCCAAAGCAGTTGATCGCCCACGGTGAACGCCGAGAGGAAATCGGGGCCCATCTTCATTTTGCGCACGCGACCGATGGGCACACTCAAGGTGCCACTCACCGCCGCTGGGCTAAGACCGCGCAGGGTGTCTTCTTTGGTGTTGGGGATCAACTTGACCCAATCGTTGCCGCCTCGAAGCACGTCGGCAATTTCGTCCAACGGCACATCTTTGCTGAGCTTAATCGTTAACGCCTGGCTGTGACATCGCATGGCGCCCACGCGCACGCACACCCCATCGACGGGAATCACGGGGTTGCAAGCCAAGATCTTGTTGGTTTCGGCGTGGCCTTTCCATTCTTCACGGGTTTGGCCATCTTCAACCGCGCGATCAATGTATGGGATCAAGCTGGCGGCCAGTGGCGCGCCAAACTCTGAGCTTGGAAAATCGCTCGAGCGAATCGTTTCGCTCACCCGCTGATCCAAGGCCAAGGCGCTGGTGGCCGGATCGTCTAGCAGCGACGAAGCGCTGTGAGCAATGGAACGCATCTGCAGCACCAACTCGCGCATGTTCTTGGCGCCGGCGCCGGAAGCGGCTTGGTAGGTAGATGAATTTACCCACTGCACCCAGCCCTGCCGGAACAAGCCTGCGGTGGCCATCAGCATCAAGCTTACGGTGCAGTTGCCACCAATGTAATCCTTCACGCCCGACGCCATGGCCTTGACCATCACGTCGCGGTTGACGGGATCCAAAACAATGACCGCGCCGGGATCCATGCGCAGGGTGCTGGCGGCGTCGATCCAGTGGCCGCGCCAACCGGCGGCGCGCAGCTGCGGGTGAATTTGTTTGGTGTAGTCGCCGCCTTGGCAGCTCACCAAGATGTCCATTTTTGACAGCGCGGCCACCGAATTGGCGTCTTGCAGCGTGCCTGTGGCAACGCCCGCAAGCGCAGGCCCCACCTGCCCCGCCTGCGAGGTTGAGAAAAAGTGCGCCTGAATGTGGTCGAAATCCCGCTCTTGGACCATGCGGTCAAGCAGGACAGAGCCCACCATGCCGCGCCATCCAATGATGCCTACGTGCTTGGACATGCGCGGCTCTTTACCACGGCCACAAACGCCAAGCGAAAAGGAAAACGCAAGCGTCCCGCGGATCCGCACACAAGGAGACAACTTAGAGGGAACGGTGAAGAATTTCGGTGAGCTCAGGTTCCGTTAAAACAAGCGGGTTTTTCTTCATGCTGCTGGCGTTCTGCGCCTTGGCCACCACGGTGGGCAGATCTGCCGCGGTTAGCCCATAGGCCGCAAGCCCCGGCACCTCAAGGTCGGCACACAAGCGCGCCACCCAGGCCACCGCCGCTTCGGCCCTGGGGTCCGTTTGCAGCAACGTTCCAAGTTCCGCCAACCGCGCCACGCTGGGGTGATGAGGCGCGCGCTGCTGCAGGGCACGATGATTCACGTCTAAGCTCGCCGCCAGCAAGGCTGCGCACACGGCGCCATGGGGCGCGTTGAACATGCCGCCCAGAGGCGCGGCGAATCCATGCACCACGCCCAGTCCGGCATTGGCGAGGCTAAGTCCCCCGAACAGACTGGCCAGCGCCAGATCTTCGCGCGCAGCGGCATCGGCGCCCTTAAGATACGCACCTCGAAGTGCGCGCGCCGAACGACGAATGCCATCGCGGGCCAATGCGTCTGTCAGCGGGTTGGCCGCAAGCGACAAAAACGGCTCGATGTTCTGTGCCAAGGCGTCAAGACCGCTTGACCGCAACACCTCCCGCGGCAAGCTGGCCAGCAGATCCGGATCCACCAGCGCCACCCAGGGCAACATACCCGCACTGCGCATGCTGGCCTTCACACCCGCGTCGGGCACACCCAGCACCGCGTTGCGCGTGACTTCGGAGCCCGTACCTGCGGTGGTGGGGACAGCGATCAAAGGCAGCGCCGGTTTCGTCAGCGGTGCCCCTCGCCCCACCACTTCGAGGTAGTCGAGCGGATCGCCGCCATTGGCCAGCATAGCGGCAATCGCCTTGCCGGCGTCAATCACGCTGCCGCCCCCCATGGCCACCACGGCGTGGCAGCCTTGCCCGGCGATGACGCCGCGTCGAACGTCATCCACAGTGGGCTCGCCCGGCACCGAAAACACCTCACAACGCAACCCCGCTTCAACGAGCGCATCAAGCGGCGCCCGCACCCGCTGCGTATTTGCGCCCGCAACCATGAGCACAGCGCTGGCGCCCGTTTGTTTTACCAAGCTGGGCAGCTGGCTCACAACACCCGCACCGAACACGATGCGATTGGCGGTGGCAAACTCAAACGGCAAGCTGGACATGATCGGCTTACCAATCGGCGTTGGCGGGAAAGACGTTTTTGTACTTTCGGCTTTGTCGTGGGCTCGCCATCATCGGCGCCACGGCATCTCGCCAGGTTTCGTAATGGGCCGTGGCCTTGTGAGCCGCGGGCGCGTCGGCATTTTTGTAGACCTCAACCAACACGAACTGCGTGGGATCGTCTTGATTCTGCACCACATCGAAACGCGCAACGCCGGCTTCTTGCACGCTGGCAGAGGCGTTTGCCAGCGTGGCGGCCTTGAAAGCCTCAACGTGTTCGGCAAGCACATGTACGTGCACGTGCACCACCAACAAAGCGGGAGTCGTCATGGGAGCAGTTTAAACCTACCCGCGGCCGTGTCACCCTCGTCAGTACGCGTTACTTGTAGTTTTCGTACTTATAGATCAAGTGCGGGTGGATCTGGTGTTCACCTGCCTCCATGAAGTGAAAGCCCAAGGCGCCACAGATATCAACGTTCTTTGCGCCCTTGCAGATTTCAGGCAGCGCTTTGACCAAAGCTTTGGCGTTTTTTTGCTCACGCTTGACCGCGTGCTTAAACATCACGAGCGTTAGCGGAGGAAACTGGGCTGAGTTAAACGAAACTCGCAGGCCATCGGAACGCATGTGCTTTGCGTACAAATGAAGGTTTTCGGCCCAGATCAGGGCCACATCCGCGCGCTTTTCTGCCACCGCTTCAACCGCCTGTGACTCCGAGGCGACGGAGACGTGCTGAAAATGCGTTTGCGGTTTCAACATGCCGTCAAAGATGACGTTGAGCCACTGCATATCCTTTATGTGTGTGGCCAAACGAAGATTGGGGTGCTGATGGGGAAGCGCGCCTAGGTTATCGGCGATTCGCGACAGCAGTTTGTACCGGTACCCTTTGGTTTCCATGGCGCTGGCCCAGCCCAAAATCTTTACCT